>PLEY01000106.1 GCA_003136595.1 Burkholderiales bacterium | reverse complement strand
GCGTCGGTGCGGCCGGCTGGTTGATCCACAACATGCCGACCTCCATCTGGTGCGAGAGCAAGTGCACGTTCTTGTAGGACTTGGTAAAGGCGTATCCGGCAAGCCCATAGGGCAGACGGTTGGCCTCGGCGATCGCTTCTTCGAGCGTATCGAAACCGCGCACTGCAGCGATCGGCCCGAACGGCTCGTTATTGAAGATGTCGGCTTGCAGTGAAACGTTCGACAGTACCGTGGCAGCGAAGAAATTGCCGCCGCTTCCAACTCGCTCGCCACCGGTCTCGACTTTGGCACCGGTTGCCCTGGCATCTGCCAGCACCTTGGCCATCGCATCCAGTCGGCGTGCGTTGGCAAGAGGGCCGAGTGTGGTGCCCTCGGCCAGACCATCACCTAGTTTCAGACCATCAGCGTGTTTCACCATAGCAGCCACAAACTCGGCATAAATGCGGTTGTGGACCAGAAAGCGCGTCGGTGAAATGCATACCTGGCCGGCATTTCTGAACTTGGCTGCACCAGAGGCTTTTACCGCGAGCGCCACATCGGCATCTTCTGCCACGATCACTGGCGCATGACCACCGAGCTCCATGGTGACGCGCTTCATGTGGGCGCCGGCCAAGGCAGCGAGCTGCTTGCCCACCGCCGTGGAGCCGGTGAAGGTGACCTTGCGGATGATGGGATGCGGAATCAGGTAGTTCGAGATCTCCGCCGGATCGCCGAACACCAGGCCGACTGTGCCCGCCGGCACGCCGGCGTCGACGAAGGTCTTCAGCAATGCGGCCGGAGAAGCCGGAGTCTCTTCTGGAGCCTTCACCAGGAAAGAGCAGCCGGTTGCGAGCGCCGCGCCGAGCTTGCGGACAATCTGGTTGATCGGAAAGTTCCACGGAGTGAAGGCTGCAACCGGGCCGATCGGTTCCTTCAGCACGAGTTGCTGCGCCGCCAGATTGCGCGAGGGAACGACGCGGCCGTAGACACGTCGACCCTCGTCGGCAAACCACTCGATGATATCCGCTCCGGCCAGTACCTCGACCCGGGCCTCGCCGAAGGGCTTGCCCTGCTCCAGAGTGAGCAGCGTGGCGATCTCGACCGCGCGTTCGCGTAGCAGCTGGGCCGCTTTGCGCATGATCCCAGCGCGCTCGTTAGCGGGTACTTTGCGCCACGCCAGAAATCCTTCCTGCGCGGCGAGCAGGGCGCGGTCCAGGTCCGGAATGCCGGCGTGCGCTACCTTGCCGATGACCTTGCCCGTGGCAGGATTGATTACATCGAGCGTCTTGCCACTGGCCGCGTCGCACCACTGACCGCCAATGAGCAACTGAGTGTCGGAGTAGGTCCGGGTCTTCATGTCCATATCACATTCCTTAAGCAAGTTTCATCGGTCTGCGACCCAGCGGGATCTTTGCGCCGACGACCACGCGGGGCCTGATGCGGCGGGGGCGATCCACCCGCTGGCCGAGGGGCGAGTTCGGGGGCCGTTCAGGAACCCGTTCAGGAACCATTTCAGCGGCTGGTTCTGCCAGACGGTCGGGCACAGGGTCCATGGCCGATGCGATTATATCGCCTCACTTCGGGGTTGCGAGTTCTGGGCAGAAACAGTCCCGAAGGCTCAACCCGTTCATCGCGATGAATGCAGTCACGGTTCGGCTGAGCACGCCGGTCTTACCGTCCGCCATTGGGTCTGGCCTTTGCACCGGCCTGCCGGACAAGCTCTGCAGGATCAGCTCAATCCGCGCTCGAACTCAGCGCGGCCCAGGCTGTCCAGAGAGGTAAATTCCTCGTCAGTCAATCGGATACCAGCGGCCGCCACGTTTTCCTCAAGATGCTTCACGCGTGAGGTTCCCGGGATGGGCAGCATGACTGGGCTGCGCTTGAGCACCCAGGCCAGCGCGATCTGGCTGGGTGAGGCGTGATGGCGCTTGGCGATGCCATCGAGGATTGAGTCCGGTTTGGCGAGCTCG
The DNA here is from genome assembly GCA_003136595.1 of Burkholderiales bacterium. GTDB lineage: Bacteria > Pseudomonadota > Gammaproteobacteria > Burkholderiales > Burkholderiaceae_D > BOG-994. Next base: position 28,343 of record PLEY01000106.1, on the reverse strand, counting down.
CCTGCAGCCAAGGGAAACCAGGGAATGAAGCCAATACCCTTCTGGGCGCAGTAGTCGAGCACTGATTCGCTGGTACGGTCGACGAGGTTATACCGGTTCTGAACCGTGGCGACGCTGAAGATTCTGGACGCGGCCTCGATCTCGGCGACGCTCACTTCACTTAGGCCCGCGTGGAGGATGACTCCTTGATCGAGCAGCGACTTGATGGCTCCGAACTGCTCCTCCGCGGGCACTTTGGGATCGATCCGGTGGAGCTGCCAGAGTCCCAGCTGTTCGACCCCGAGGTGCCGGAGGCTCTTCTTGGCTTGCTGGATCAGGTATTCGGGGCGACCGAGTGGGATCCACTGATCAGGACCGGTGCGCGTGAGTCCGCCCTTGGTCGCGACAAGAATCCCCTTGTAGGGATAGAGGGCCTCCCGGATCAGTGGTTCGGAGATGTCAGGACCATAGGAGTCGGCCGTATCGATGAAATTGACAGCCAACTGCGGCAGGCGTTGCAGTGTATGCATCGCCTCATCATGGTCGAGCGGAGGTCCCCAGATTCCCTTGCCGGTGATGCGCATGGCTCCAAACCCCAGTCGATTGATGACCGTCGTGTTGCCGACGGAGAATGTGCCCGACTGTGCTGCGTTGATGTCCTGCATGGCACCCTTTCCGAGGCGTGAGTCTGTATCGACCGGCCCCGAGAGGATTGGTTCGAAGATAGATGGGATACGGGACGCGTTGCCGCAACGCCGCGCAAGCCCTTAGAGGGCTCGATGTTCGGGCGGCTTCACGCCCTGCCGACCCGTCTGGCATGTGCGGAGTGTGGGGACCATACCGGCCGCCACGCACAGGTGGGCTCGTCTCCCCGGTGGGCGATAGTGCCGGATCGCACTGCAGCTTGTCGATATATTTGTTTGGATATACCGTAGACGCTCGGAGCAGAGCGGAGTCCGAGGCCAGCTCCATGGGTTTGTTCAAGATGCAGCCGCCGATCCGCGAGTTTGCAGCATGCATCAGCACGACCTGCCGCGTGCGACGCCTTGTCTCGCAGCCGCGCGGCGCCGGTTCAGCTTTGACATCTCATGAGCATATTCCTTCGGGAGCCCGCGCACACCCTGCAGAGTCTGGCAGTCTGCTGTACGATAATTGCTGTCAGGCAGGCTGCCCAGAGCGCTTGGAGTCACGGGCTGTACGGCCACAAGGCGTAGGAACTTGTGGGCGTGCGGATCCGCCCTGATGCCGCCGGAAGGTGGTTGAATCAATACGGTCGTCACATAAAAATGAGGAGACAAACATGTTGTTGAATTCAAGGTTGGGCCGTGCGCCGGTGGCCATGGCTCTCGCGTTGGCATCGATGTCAGTGTCTGTAACGGCACAGACTCCAGCGGGCCAGGATCTCAAGCATTACGAGTCCGGAACCAGGGACTTCTGGCTGCACCCTCCACCCGACTGGTTCCTGGGAGATGAGACGGCCCAGCAAAAGGGACTGGCTCCCACGGCTGGCCCGGCCACAGGGATGTCAGAAGAGGAAATCCAGGCGGCGTTGAAGGATATCAAGCTGCCTCCAGGATTTCACATCTCGCTTTTTGCCTCGGGCGTCAATAGTGCCCGACAGATGGCTTGGGGGGACAAGGGCACACTCTTTGTCGGTGCATTTTCGGTCGGCAACGTCTATGCCGTGGTGGACAACAACGGCAAGAAGGACGTCAAGACCATCCTGACCGGTCTGAAGATGCCCACGGGGATCGCCTTTCGCGATGGTGCTCTCTATGTGGTCGACGTCGATCGCATCCTGAAGTATGAGAACGCCGAAGCGAATCTCGCCGCGCTCCCCGCCCCAAAGGTCGTCTATGACGACATGCCGCCGTACGTGGCGCATGGCTGGAAGTACCTGACGTTCGACAAGGCAGGCTGGCTGTATGTGGCTTTCGGCCCACCGTTTAATATCGGCATTCCGCCCACGAGCGTCGCGCAGATCCGGCGCATTGATCCAAATACCGGACTGGCTGAGATTGTCGCTCTGGGGGTTCGCAACAGCGTCGGAGGCGACATCGATCCGCGCACGGGCGATTACTGGTTTTCCGAGAACGCTCGCGACTGGGTGAGCGATGATCTGCCAAGCGACAAGCTCAACCACATCGCACGACTGGGTGAGCACTTCGGATACCCCTATTGTCACCAGGGAGACCTGCCCGACCCGAAATTCGCAATGGGCCATAAGTGCGCGGAGTTCACCCCTCCCGTGCTGAATCTCGGTGCGCACGTCGCACCCTTGGGCATGAAGTTCTACACCGGCGACCAATTCCCCGCCGATTACAAGAACAACATCATCCTCGCTGAGCACGGGTCATGGAACCGTCACAAATACCAGGGTGGACGACTGGTAAGGGTGGTCGTGGATCCCAAGGGCAAGACGGCCAAGCAGGAGGTGTTCGCGAGCGGATGGATCAAGGGCGACCACGACTACTCCGGCCGGCCCACCGACATCCTGATGGCTCCTGACGGGTCCATCCTGGTGGCTGACGACTGGGCAGGCGCGGTTTATCGCATCAGCTACAACAAATAGCACAGACGAGCACGTCTCCCAACCGGCCTTCGGCGCCCGGTTGGGAGGGATTGCGCACACATGTACCCTCCCAAGCGAATGCTACGGACCGCCCTACTGCTGGCTTCTGCCGCACTGTGCCCTCACCTTCCGGCGCGCGGCGCCGAACCTGCTGGCATTGAAGAGATCCTGCCCAGTTGCCTTAGCTGCCACGGGGAACTGGGCATATCCTCCATGCCTGGCGTTCCCTCCCTGGCAGGCCAGCCCGACGGCTTCCTGCAGTGGCAGATGGTTTACTTTCGAAGCAAGAATCGCAAGAGTGACGTGATGGAGCCGCTCGCCGCATCCCTGAAGGATGGGCAGATCAGGGCGCTGGGCGCGTACTTCGCGGCCCTCGCGCCTCCCCGGCCGGATCAGGTGCCGGATCCCGACCCGGACCCAGCTTTGAGCGCACGGGGTAGGCAGTTGACCGGGACCCGCCGATGTACCAGTTGTCACGGCGACGCATTTGACGGCGCCAAGGCCGCCGCGCGTATTGCGGGCCAGCGCGAGGACTATCTATATAAGGCCCTGACCGACTATCGAGACGGGCGCAGGGTCGGGGGCGGGGTGGCTGCTATGCCTGATGCCGTGTTCGGGATGACATCAGATGATCTCACGGCGCTGGCACATTTCTTGTCCCGGTTTCCAAATCCCTGACGGCTTGCTGGCCTGAGCCACGCCGACCGGCCGCAATCCCGGTGCTCACTACTCGGGGCGAATGCCGGAATAGTTCCGGCTGACTCTACGACAAACAACCGATAGCTGATTCGCGACGGGCGTCCGCCAAGATTCGCCCCGCGAGCCGGTCGAGCAAAGAAGTTCAACGCCCACGAGTGGCCCGCAGAAGACCTTTCTCGAGGTGTCACCCGGCCACGCCACGTGTACAGGCGGCGCGAGACGGTCTGGAATTTGGCCGGTGCCGGCCAGGCAAGTACAGAACTCCTCAGGAATTACCCGGTGCCGCCGATAAGCCAGCGAGGGAGGACTCCTTCCTACAGCGCCCGTCAGTTCATTGGCCGGAATCACTGTGACGGATCGTCTGGCTCACTTCAGTGGAGCGGCCTCCGGACGCTCGGAACCGTCCATCGGGGAACCACAAGATGAATTTTCGTGATTGGCCCATAGGCCGAAAGCTACTTGCGCTGCTGACCCTGGTCTTTGTCGCCGTGTCAGCGGTGACCGCCTATTCTCTCCTCCTGAAGCGCCATACGTTGCTCGACGAAAAGCGTGGTGAGGCCCGTGCCGAGGTCGACAGCACCATGGGTATCTTTGAAGCATTCCACGATCAACAGCTAAGAGGACAATTGACCGAGGACCAAGCCCGACGGGCCGCACTCGACGTGATCCGCAAGATGCGCTACGGTGAGAAGAACTACTTCTCCGCCTTTGACGCCACGGCAGGGACCTTGGTGATGCATCCTCTCCGGCCCGAGTTGGAAGGGGTTCCCAGGGAGAAACTGGACCCCCGTGCACAGGCTCTCAATGCGCTCATCATCAAAACAGCGACCGATACGCCCGCGGGTGGACCCCTCGAATTCCAGTACCCCAAGCCAGGTGCACAGCCCGATTCGGCCCCAATTCTGCGGATCGGCTACGCTCGTAGCTATGCGCCGTGGCATGTCGTGGTCTCGACATCATTCTTTGTGGACGAAATCGACGCGCGCTTCCTCGAGGATGCATTGCGCTTCGCCGGTGTCATCGTCGTGCTGATGGTCTCACTTGGCCTTCTCTGTCTGATGATCAGCCGCTCCATCACACGACCCCTGGCAGTGGCTGTGGAGCGGGCAAAGGCCATCTCTGCCGGTGATTTCTCGACCACACTCGAGGCGACCAGTCGCTGTGAGGCGGGAGAACTACTGCGCTCGATGGAGAGCATTCAGAGTACCCTCTGTTCGGTTCTCGCGGTGCAAAATGAGCTGACCGCCGAGCACGCTCGCGGTCATACGTCTTATCGGATTGAAGCCACGCAGTTTGAAGGCGAATATGGCCTTCTCGCCCACAAGATGAACGAACTTGTGGCAGGTCATATCAGCGACAAAATGCGGATACTCGATGTCGTGGCGGCATTTGCGAGGGGGGACTTCCGTGCCGAAATCGAGCCTATGCATGGCGACAATGCGCGCATCACCGAGGCGCTTGAAGGGATCAAGGCCGCTTTTCTCGGGGCCACCGATGAGATCAATGCACTGGTGGATGCTGCGGCGCAGGGCGATTTCTCCGTGCGTGGAGATCCTACGCGCTTCGAGAACGACTTCAAGGAAATGGTGGCCGGCCTGAACCGGCTGATGGAAGGGAGCGAGGCGGGCCTGGAGGAAATCGCGCGTGCGTTATCTGCGGTTGCTCAAGGGAACCTCACGCATTCGATCTCAAGAACCCTGCAGGGTACGTTTGGCCGTGTGAAATCTGACACCAACCAGACGATTGCGAGTCTGCGAGCCGTGCTGACCGAGATTGCAGTGGCTAGCGAGTCGATCAATACGGCGGCACAGGAGATTGCCGCCGGAAATCGCGACCTATCCGCCCGCACGGAGAGCCAGGCAGCCAGCCTCGAGGAAACCGCGGCTAGCATGGAACAGCTTACCGCGACCGTCAGCAACACCGCCGAGCATGCGCGTCGGGCCAGTACACTCGCGGTCAGCGCTGCCCATGCCGCTGAGCAGAGCGGTGCTGCGGTTGCCGAAGCCTTCTCGGCCATGTCTGCGATCTCCGAAAGTTCGAGGAAGATCGCGGATATCATTGGAGTCATCGACGCCATCGCCTTCCAGACCAATTTGCTCGCACTCAACGCAGCCGTGGAAGCCGCCCGAGCTGGAGAACAGGGGCGCGGATTTGCGGTGGTGGCATCAGAGGTCAGAAGCCTCGCGCATCGCTCAGCGGACGCTGCCAAGGAGATCAAGCAACTCATCCTCGATTCCGCATACCGCGTGGAATTGGGGGCCAAGCAAGTGACTTCTGCCACGGACGGCATGCAAAGTCTGCAATCGCTCGCGCACCAGGTCCAGCTCTCGATCTCGGAGATCAGTCAGGCGACCGATGAACAGGCGGCGGGCCTGCAGCAGGTCAACGCGGCGGTAACCTCGATGGAGCAGGCAACCCAGCGCAACGCGGCACTCGTCGTGCAGGCTTCTGCCGCCTCCGAATCCATGGAGGAGCAGGGTGCGGCTCTGGCTCGCTTGGTCGCACGTTTCTCGCTTGACGGCGCGCTCGGCCCTTTGACGTGCACCGCCGTGCTCGGCGGGCCGCGCCAATCCACGCACCACGAACTGGGCGCTGCTTGACGAACTGGTCAGAATCCCCAGCCGACAGATCCAGATCCGGTGCCTGGGTTGTCGCGCACACCTGGCGTAGCGCCTGCGCACTCGCCGCGGGATCTGGCGCGCAGCTGCTGTAACGGGTAGTCCGGGCCGAGGACAGACCCCATGAGCTACGCTCGTGGCCGACTGGCGCCCCTGCCGATCAGGGCCTCCGGCGCCCCTGGTGTTCCCGCAGGTCGCTGGCAGAACCCGGCTCGGTAACAGCTCGTCAGAACGGCGAGGCGGCAGGCCGCTCGGTGGGAAAGCGCGGGCCGGGAGATGGACCACTCAGCGGACGATATCGCTCACAAGGATCCACTTCTCGAGCATGGCGCGCAGGGCCTTCATATGGATTGGTTTGGCAAGGAAGTCATCCATTCCGGACTCGAGGCAGCGCGCCCTGTCGGTCTCGAAAGCTCCCGCCGTGAGCGCCACGATCGGCACGCGTCGCGTTCCAAGGTCCTTCTGCAGTTTGCGGATGTGCTCGGTCGCCGTGCAACCATCCATGACAGGCATCTGGACATCCATGAAGATGAGGTCACAGGCGATGCCTCCAGCAACGGCGGAAACGGCCTCCTGACCATTGGACACGCACCTGCACTCGATACCGATTTTGCCCAGCATCGCCGAGACGACTTCCCGGTTGATCGGATTGTCGTCGACGACGAGGACCGTGCCCTCGAGAGCGGGGGCCGGCCCTGTCGCAATGGCTCCGAGCGCTGCGCGATCGGGTTGGCCTGGCGCTGAGAGTTCCTCGATGATGGGTGCCCGGATTCGGAACCAGAAGCGTGATCCCTGACCAATCTGGCTGGTGACGCCGGCCTCCCCATTCATGAGCGTGGCAAGGCTGCGAACGATCGAAAGACCAAGGCCCGAGCCGCCATACTTCCGCGTGGTCGAGCTATCGGCCTGGGAGAAGGCCTTGAAGAGCATCGGAATTTTTTCGGGATCGATCCCGATCCCGTTGTCGCACACGGCGAATTCCAGGAGCGCTTCACCGTTTGCGCGCTCCACTTCTCGCCCCTCGATCCGTACCGTCCCGCCTGGTGTGAACTTGATCGCGTTGCTGACCAGATTCGAGAGCATCTGCTGCAGTCGTATTGGATCACTCAGGTACCGTTGGTGTGCCGGCCCGCTCCAATGCTTCTCAACATGGATCCGCTTGGTCTCTGCTGTCGGCTCGAACAGTGCTGAAGTTTGCGCGATGATCTGCTGAGGATCTGTCGGCGCCGGAGTCAGGTCGAGCTTGCCAGCCTCGACCTTGGATAGGTCGAGGATGTCATTCAGAAGCGCAAGCAGGGTCTGGCCGGAAGCCAGCAGGCTGCGGGCGTAGCCGTGGCGCTCCTTCAAGGATAGTTCAGGCATCAGGAGCAGTTGCGCCATTCCCAGGATGCCGTTCATGGGCGTGCGGATTTCGTGACTCATCGTCGCGAGGAAGCTGGATTTCGCCCGGTTGGCCGCCTCGGCCTGCCGGGTCAGCCGCGCCATATTGACGAGATCAAGCTCGCGTTCGGAGAGATTTCTGACCAGGTAGTAGAGACCGAAGAGCAGCGTCAACACACTCGCTGCTGCGACACCGCCGATCAGGCCCGCATAGCGGCGCCAACTCGAGAGGATCAGATCGTCGGTCACGATGATGGTCAGGACCAGAGGATAGCGGTCGAGCGTGCGGACCGCCGACAGGCGCAATTGTGACTGCCCGGTTGCAAAGCGCGGTGTGCTAACGAGTACGACGTCATCCTGCTTGGTCTGACGTGTGATTACATCGTGGGTCGATCCACTGGCATTGAGGCGGCCTATCAGGGCGTCATTGCGTGGCCAGCGTGTCAGCAGTATCAAGTCGCTGCGATAGAGATCGATCGAGGCGCCCTCACCGAGTCCGGTGGCAACGCGCTCGTAGAAGCTGGTGAAGACGTCAACGGACATGCCGATGATCACAAGTCCCATGAATTGGCCGTTCGCATCATTGAGTCGACGGCTGATGTAAAAGGTCCATTTGCCGTTCCCTTTGTTGCGCACCGGGGCACTGATGAAGTCGCCGCGCGCTCCATCTCCGAGCAGGGCCTTGAAATAATCGCGGTCGGCGAGATTGATGGGTGGAATCGGGTATGAGCGGCTAAAGTTGATGTTATCGCCGTTGGCCGCGACGATCGAGGCGACATCGACCTGGGGAAGGTGAGCGATCTTACCGCGCAGCATCTCAAAGGTCTCGCGCGAGGAAAGCTCGGTGCGAAACGTGGTTTCGTCGGCGATATTCGACTGCTGGATATGTTCGGTGACGGAGTCGAGCACCACATAGGCTGAGAACAGCGTCTGAGAGGTCTGCTCGGCGAGGATGAGGGAGATGCTGCCCATCTGTCTGCGCCAGTCCTCGATCTCGCGCTGGCGCAGGGTGACCAGAGAGAGCGCGGCTGACACCACGATCACGATCACCACGAGAATACCAAACAGCAGTACCAGGCGGCTGGTCCGTAGCTTGTGTTTGAGGAGTCCCATTCTGGCGTTACTGCCCTTCGGTCTGCTGCGGCACGATTGATTGCGAGCGGTCCGCCGCCACGCCTTTCTGAACAGGGTAAGGGTCGGGCAAACTGACTCGGCCGGCGGGTATCCCAACGCAACAATGGAGTCGCCTCGCCAGTCGGAGCCGCTTTACTCCAGAACGTGCGCCCCCCTCCCTGGGGGCTTACCGTGGTATCGGCCGCCCCAATGGGAACTTGAGCGTCGAGCGCAGGCGTGGCAGCGCGCCACCCGCGAGGGCGGCCGGGGGGGCCCTGCCCGGGCGACAGGGGCGCCGGGCCGCCGGCGGGGCCTGGGTCCTGGAAATTGCAGGTCGAGGGCAGGGATAGCGGGGGCGCAAGCGGATTTTCCAAGTCGACGTCGGGGCTGATGGAAATCAGACCCCGTCTGGGACGGCCTCGGCGGCATCCCACTCGACCCCTGTGATACGTCTGTGGCGCTGATGGATTGCCAGAATTTGCGAGTCCAGCGCCCATGGGCTCGGAACAAAATGAGCAGTCTGCAAGACATCCACGCGCCCCGGGTGTCGCGCGGGTGACGACCAGGGTCGCAATGCGTGCGGCGTGGTGTGAGAAGTCGGCCTCCTCGAAGCGGCTCGCGCTGGCAGGGGCCTCGGTTCTCTCGTGGCAGGTTCAGCAAGCGCCGGCCTGGCTGAATTCGTGGGGCTGACTCCTCTTGGGGTCGTTGCCGACGTCTGGAAAGAGTCGCGCCAAGGCAGGGTCGGCCCTATCCTGGGCCCCTGGGTCCCTCGGCCAGGAGGGGAGGGCGCGTCCTCGGCCCAGGGATTCAAAGCGGATTTGCCGCCCGCGCAGCCTGGCGGCACCGAGTCTGGGGAAGCATTTCAGGCCGGCACCTGCTCGGCCGAGACGACTGGTTCAAGCAAGTCTCGTACGCTCTGCTCCGGCTCCGCCTGTGCCGGGCTAAGGGTCGAGGAAGCAGGACTGACCATCGGGTCTGGTTCCGCCGCCCATTGGCAAGTCGCCCCGGAGCCTTTCCCGACCCGGGTCCATCTCAGCAGAATCTTTGTGCGGCTCATGGGTTCTCCTCCAATGGCGGGGCAAGACTTAGGCGGTCAACGGGGAAATCGGCGAAATCAAGGCGGTCCACAGCCAGAAAGCACTGAGTCCGCAGGCCACGACCCCTGAGGGCAGGACCTGGAGCAGAAGACTGCCCGTGGCCCCTTCGTCGATCCTGAATCTCTTCATCGCGACCCTCTCCTTGGACTGGGATGCGAATGGTGATCACTGAGGAAAAGTGTAGGCTCACGGCCGGTCGCCGGGAATGTAACGATTGCAGCGCGAAAGTGTGACTTATTCACACAGTTGCCCGAGTGGGGTGGTGCGGGTCGTCAGCGCAACCCCCATGGGAGTTGCAGGGGACCCGGGGTCAGCGCGGGGGTTGTGCCGCCACGAGGTCGGGGGTTAGGGCAGGAACAAGGCTGGGTCGCGAGGCGGTGCGTGGCGCGTGGCGCCTGGCGTGGGAGGACTTGGGACGTCCACGCGCCCGGGACAACACGCCTCGGAGGCGGAGTGCAGAACAGCCATCCATGACTAGGACAAGGGCGTGTCGCCTTTCCCATGGCCAGATGGAGCCCGGGCCTCGATCGCGCCTAGTCTGTGCAAGGGGGCGCCGAATGAATCATATTCGGTAGCCGATGAAACCCGCACGTCAAGAAGGCTGCCATCCTTGCACCGCAGGACCGAGTCGAACCCGCTGCGCTCGTCCCGCGCCGGCCCGTCAGGTCGCGATGCCGCTGGGGGCGCGGGAGGCGTTTCACCAGTCAGAAATTCCGAGAGATGTCGGCCGAGGACCTCTCTTTTCAGGTAGCCCAGCTTGCTGTGCCAGGCCTCGCTCACCAGGAGCAGGCGCCCGGATAGATCGGTCATGTAGAGCAGAGCAGGCGTCAGGGAATAGATGCGTTCGACCTGCGCGTGTGCCAGGCTAGCCAACTCAAGGCTGCGCAGATTCCCTTCGCGAAATTCGAGACCTTGGGCCGCGGCCTTGCCGAGCGAACGCAGGATGGCGAGTTGGGAGGCGCTCAACTTGCGCGGTTTGCGGTCAATAAGGCACAGGGCTCCGAGGATGATGCCGTCTTGCAGGATCAAGGGCGCCCCGGCATAGAACCGGATGTGAGGTTCGCCGGTGACGAGGGGATTCAGCGCAAAGCGCGGGTCCTGGGTCGCATCGCATACCTGCATGACATCGTTTGAGAGGATGGCATGGGCGCAAAACGCAATGTCACGCGGGGTCTCAGTCAGGCCGGCCAGTCCGATATTCGCTTTGAACCACTGCCGATCGGAATCGACGAAGCTCAACAGCGTTATCGGGACGTCGAACACCTGGGCCGCAACCTCGCAGATCGAGTCGAAGAGGGCCTCTGGCCCGGAGTCGAGAACGCCGATTGAATGCAACCGGGCAAGCCGCACGGATTCGGGTATCTCTGAGTATTCGGGCTGATTCTGGGACATGGGCGGGGGGTCGAGGCCGGTTGCATTCACCGATGATTTATCGACTCCAAACCCCTTTCGCTGAGACCCCTGACGGCGCCGCGCCCCGGTACTAGTACCCACACTGATCGGGGCGCGGCAGTGCTTTCTGGATACTGCGCCGCTGCACGGTCGAGGTTTGTTTCGAGGATCGCACCGACCCGACTTGTGCCCACACCTACTCCGGATGCCTAGAGGGCCCGCTGTCCGATCACAGCCCGCAGGGCGTGCGCGTCAGGGATCGCGATACAACGCTGTTTCACGGAGATGAGCGCCTGGTCGTTAAGGTGAGAGAGCACACGGCTCACAGTCTCAAGGCTCAGCCCGAGGTAGCTGCCAATCTCTCCGCGGGTCATGCACAGATTGAACTGGGTCCCGGAGTAGCCCCGCGCCCTGAAGCGCTCTGCGAGGTTCAGAAGGAAGGTTGCGACCCGCTCGTGTGCGCGCATCACACCCAGGAGGATCATGAGCCCCTGTTCGCGCACGATCTCGCGACTCATCAGCTTGTGGAATTGATGTTGGAAGTGGGGCGTCTTGGAGGACATCTCTTCGAGATGCGCGAACGAGATGACGCAAACTTCCCCGTCCTCCAAGGCCGTGATGGTGACGCGGTGATGCTCGGACTCGATGCCGTCCAGTGCCATCAACTCGCCGCCAATATAAAAGCCCGTGACCTGCTGGCGGCCGTCCTCAGTCAGGACGAAACTCTTGAAGGATCCGGAGCTTGCCACGTAGACATGGGAAAACGGATCGCCCGCCTCGCACAGGACCTCGGTACGCCGGACGCGCCTTTTCGATTGGACCAGGGCCCCGATGAATTCCGTCTCTGTAAGGTGCATCGGGAACTCTCGGTAGGTCTGCCGAGCGCCGCCGTCAAGGCATGCGGCCAGATGGGATGGGCCCGGGCTGACCGAACTCCCGATACGCTGCGCGACGGCAGCGGGCGGGCCGAGTAGTTCACGTGCGCGTGCGTCCATTGCAGGTTCCTTCTGGCGACTCGTCGCGCATACTCACACTGGGGCCGGCGGGAGCGGTGGCATCCGAGCGGCAGACAGCAATCGAAGGCTCAGACCGCTTCGTGCCGAGATGTACCCGCGCCCTCACGGCGACTGGCCGCCTGCGACACGAAGGCATCCAGCTTCGCCCATCGCAATCGGGTGGGGTACAGTGCACCAAAAATGGGGCTGCTCGTATGTACGATATCGAACATAATAGTCACGACAGAAGGTCGATATAGGCACCTGCGGCGCCCGTGCTCCGCCATAGGGAGAGGATGCTGCGGGATGATGTCGGCGAGGGTGGGGCAGCTTGCCGCGGCAGCGGCCAGCGGTGCGGACCCGAAAGCTTAGTCCGTATCCCTAGTAGGTCTCAAGATGCAACCGGCCTTCACGCTTCAGAGCGGTTGCGACCTCCTCCCAGGACAGGCCAGCTCCGAGCGCAACGTCGCGCAGAGCAAGGAGGACCCCTTCCTCCATGGCACGCAGCCCACACACGTAGAAGTAGGCGTTGGAATCGGCAAGCAGCGGGGCGAGGTCGGCCGCGCGCTCCCGCATCAGATCCTGGACGTAGCGCTTTGGCTCGCCTTCACTTCGGCTGAAGGCCAGGTTGATGTCGATGAAATCCCGGGGAAGGTTCTGAAGTGGCCCGAAGTAGGGGAGTTCCTTCTGGCTGCGCGCTCCAAAGAAGAGCAGCAGCTTGCCCCCTGCAAACTTGCCGCTCGCGCGCAGGCGTCGCCGCCACTCGGTCATGGCACGCATCGGGGCGCTGCCGGTGCCGGTGCAGATCATCACAATCGCGCTCCTGGGGTGATTCGGCATCAGAAAGGTGCTGCCGAAGGGCCCGATCACGGCCACCTCGTCTCCGACTTCGAGGTCGCACAGGTAGTTGCTCGCCACACCCCGGACCGGTCTCCCCTGGTGATCCTCGAGTACGCGCTTGATGGTCAGCGAAACATTGTTGTAGCCAGGGCGCTCGCCGTTGCGTGGGCTGGCGACGCTGTACTGGCGTGCATGGTGGGGGCGCCCACTCGCATCCACACCCGGTGGCACGATACCAATGCTCTGACCTTCGAGGACGGGGAAGGGCAGGCTGCCAAGGTCGAGAACGACATGATGGGTGTCGTAGTCCTTGCCGACTTCGGTGACCCGCACATTGCCGACCACCGTGGCGGTGATGAACTTCTCGGGCGACTTGGGACCGTAGAGGTTGGTGTATGCGTGAGCCGCGGACCAAGGGGGTACGAGGGCATTGTGGTGCGTGCTGCTCAGACTGGATTCGGACCTGGCAAGACCGGCAGCGGCCTGTGTGCCAGTCGCATCCATCGAGCGCTGACCCACCCCCTCGGACTCGTCGGCGGGTTCCTCGATGAGTTGCTCTGGGGCGAGCTCTGCGGGGAGGCTTTCCCAGCCCAGCTGCTCCTCCACGCTATAGGCTTTAGCGCGCAGGACCGCGCGCCAGTTGTCGATGCTCCCCGTCGGACAGGGCGGCACACAGGCCATGCAGAGGTTGCACTGCTGGGCATCGACGACGTAGTTGCGGGCATCGTGGGTGATCGCGCCGACCGGGCAGGTCGCTTCACAGGTATTGCAGCGAATGCAGATCTCGGGGTCGATCAGGTGCTGCTTGATCACCGCCGCGCCTGCACCCGTCGTCGACATATCCATTGGTCTGGCTTTCTCTTACGGCGAGCACCTGCAGCTTCAGTTGAAGCGCACGTATTCGAAGTCCATGGGTTGACGGTTGATCCCGATGATAGGTGGCGCGATCCAGTTGGCGAACTTGCCCGGCTCGACCACGCGACCCATGAGACTGGTCACGAACGCCCGGTCGTTCTCAGTAGGTAACCAGTCGGACACCCGTGCGCTCCATTCCCCCTCGCTCACCGGGCGTCCGTCCGGCGCCACTTTGGTCTGGGAAAGGGCACCAATGTTACGATGAAACGCCTTGTGCGGCACTTTCAGTCGAAACGGGATGCCCGCCTTCTCGATAACCTTGTTCCAGCGCTCGATCCCGGCCTTCGAGTCGGTTATGTAGTCGTCGCGCAGCACCTCGTTGAGTGCATTGAGCATCGGCACCCGTCGCTCGATGAGCTGACCGTCGTGCGGCTGCAGTACCGGATAGGTCTGACCGCGTAGCTGATGGTCGTCAGACCGCTTGCTCTCCTCGAAGCGTCCCTTCAGGCCGGTGCTGTAGAACGTGGCCGCATTGCTACTCTCGTCGGCGCCGAAGAGATCGATGGTGACGCTGAAATGGAAGTTCAGGTAGCGCTGCAGCGTGGGCAGGTCGATCACGCCGGCTGCGCGCAGCCGCGCAGGGTCGTCCGTTTTCAGCTCGTTCATCATCTGGCATGTGCGCAGGATGATCCGGCTCACGCCACTTTCACCGACGAACATATGGTGCGCCTCTTCGGTCAGCATGAACTTGGTGGTGCGCGCAAGCGGATCGAAGTTGCTCTCCGCAAGCGCGCACAACTGGAATTTGCCGTCGCGATCGGTGAAGTAGGTGAACATGAAAAAGCTGAGCCAGTCGGGAGTCTGCTCGTTAAAGGCCTGCAGGATCCGCGGATTGTCTTCGTTGCCGCTGCGCCGCTCGAGGAGTGCCTCACCCTCCTCGCGGCCGTCACGCCCGAAGTACTTGTGCAACAGGTAGACCATCGCCCAGAGGTGGCGGCCCTCCTCGACGTTGACCTGGAACAGGTTCCGCAGATCGTACTGGCTCGGGCAGGTGAGACCGAGGTGGCGCTGCTGCTCGACCGAAGCGGGTTCCGTGTCGCCCTGGGTGACGATGATGCGCCGCAGGTTCGCGCGATATTCTCCGGGCACATCCTGCCAGGCGTCCTCACCCTTGTGGTCGCCGAAGTGGATCTTGCGGTCCTTCTCGGCAGGGTTTAGGAAGATGCCCCAGCGATAGTCCTGCATCTTGACGTGGCCGAATTGCGCCCATCCCTGCGGATCGACGCTCACAGCCGTACGGAGGTAAACGTCGAAATCCTGGCTGCCTTCCGGGCCCATGTCACCCCACCACTGGAGATAGTTCGGCTGCCATTGCTCGAGGGCACGCTGCAAGGTGCGGTCCTCGCTCAGGTTGACGTTGTTCGGAATCTTGTCACTGTAACTGATCGTGGACATCATCTTCTCCAGGGCTGGCGTATCGGGTTCAGTAAAGACGGTTGTGGCGGGGGATCAAGCGCGCGTGGCTTCATGCGGCGGGTTTGGCAGCGGTTCAGACGCGGGTCCAGTCGAATGCAGCCCGGTCGCCCTTGCCGTAGACCTTGAGCGCACCCTTCTCGCCTACCGCATTGGGTCTCTGGAAAATCCAGTTCTGCCAGGCGGTCAGGCGACCGAACACCCGCGTGAACAGGTTCTCGGGTCCGTTAAAGCGCAGATTCGCCTCCATGCCGGTCAGGGCGTCCGGGCTCATCGCGACGCGCTCCTCAGTTGCAATCCGGATCTCGTCGGTCCAGTCGATATCGTCGGGATTGCTCGTGACCATGCCGATCGCGTAGGCCGCATCGGCATCGAGAGGCTGACCGACCCGGGCACGGACCGCCTCGAGCGCGGACGCTTCGGCGTAGAAGCGTCTTTCCAGACGGCTCTGACCGGTCACCATCGGATAGAGCCCGAAGTTGGCGCCTCCGACCGTGATCGTCGGAGCGCGCGCCGCGTCGTCCGGGAGCGCGAGGTGATAGCTGCGATCGCAGGCGAGCGCGAGTTCGAGCAAGCTTCCGGCGAAGCAAGAGCCGGGTTCGATGAGTGCAAACAGACTACGGGAAGACAGGTCCAGCCGGCTGAGGGTGCGCCGCAGCAGCCCGATGGTCTCGCGGACGAACCAGTGCTCCCGGAACTTCAGCAGCACGGTATCCATGGCAAGCACGTCCGCCGCGTTGCCCTGCGTCTTCATGAGCCACAGGCCAATCTCGATCTCGTTGGTACGCATCCACAGGATCGCGTCCTCGAGTTCGCGTGCGAGGGCGAGGGGATACCAGGAAGCTCCCGCCGCCTCGATGGCGGGCAACTCCATGGGTTGCGGGCCGCGCGGGGCTCTGATCGTAAACGTGGCAAGCCGCCTTGCGCGATCGATGACGACGTCGAGATTCTGGTACTCGAGACTGCTCTTCCCGCGTGCGACCTGGAGCGGCGCGAGCGACACGCCGCTGGCGCTGGACGGCCGGTCGCTTTGGGCCGCCAACTCAAGGGCCCGTTCTTGGACGCGGGCGGCGAACCGGGCTGGCTTGACGATCTCGTCGACGAGTCGCCAGTCTTTGGCCTTCTGCCCGCGTACGCCCTCTGTCGTCGTGCAGAAGATGTCGGCGAGATCGTGCCGCACATGGCGCTTGTCCGTGATCCGGGTCAGTCCGCCGGTTCCCGGCAGGACGCCCAGGAGCGGTACTTCCGGAAGGCTGATCGCACTGCTGCGGTCGTCGATCAGGATGATCTCATCGCAAGCCAGCGCCAGTTCATACCCACCGCCTGCACAGGCGCCGTTGACCGCTGCGATGAACTTCAGGCCGCTGTGGGACGACGAGTCCTCGATGCTGTTACGCGTCTCATTGGTGAACTTGCAGAAGTTGACCTTCCACGCGTGCGTGCTGACTCCGAGCATGAAAATGTTCGCACCCGAGCAGAAGACCTTCTCGCGCAGACTGGTCAGAACGACCGAGTGCACCTCGGGATGCTCAAAGCGGATCCGGTTCAGGGCGTCATTGAGCTCGATGTCGACGCCAAGGTCATAGCTGTTGAGCTTGAGCTTGTAGCCGGGGCGCAGGCCGCCATCCTCATCGAACTGGGCGGCCAGCGTGGCCACGGGACCGTTGAACGATAGTTGCCAGTGACGATACTGGGCGGGCGAGGTCTGATAGTCGACGGGAGGAAAGTCGCTCAAGAGTGTCTCCATGTCCGGGATCGGCTGCAGTGGGATGCGGGGTCTGCCGATTAATTAATAGGCACAATAGTGCATGATCGCCCGACTGTCAAGAAATTGTGCAATTTAGTGCATTATTTCTATTCGGGCATCTCCAGGGCGGTCCGAACCAGCGCCCGAAGCGCAAGGAAAGTCGGCTGAAGCGGCCGGGCGCTGGTGTTGAGATGAAAGTCCGCCTTCGAGTAGAACGCGGCGCGGCCGGCGAGAATCGACTTCAGGTCGCTCATGGCTTCGGGGCTCGCCGCCATCGGCCGCATATCGCCCTGCTCGACGACGCGCTGCATGTGGTCCTCGGGTGCGGCCTGAAGCCAGACGGTCGTGCAATGGGTGAGGAGCAGGTTGAAATTGGCCGGGTCGGAGACGATGCCTCCGGGGGTGGCGATCACGGCCTCGGGATAGATCTGGACCGCTTCCTCCAGCGCGCGTCGCTCGTAGCGTCGATACGCGTTCTGGCCGTAGAGCCCTTGGATCTCGCTGATGCTGCAGCCCGCGAACTTCTCGATCTCGCGGCTTAATTCGACAAACGGGAAACCGAGGTCTTCCGCAAGCAGTGCACCCAGGGTACTTTTGCCGGCACCGCGCAGTCCGATCAGGGCGACCCGCTCGCTGTGCCGCCGACCTTGGCGCGTCGTGGCGCCATTGCTGCCGCCGGTGCCGAGCAGTTCCCCGACAGCCACGCGCACCCGGTGCAGCGTGGCCTCGTCCCGACCTTCGAGCAGTTCCCGCAGCAATAGCCATTCCGGAGAGGACGCGGTCACATCGCCGGTCAGTTCTGCAAGTGAGCACTGGAGCGCACGGGCCACTTGCAGCAGGACCAGGATCGAGGCGTTGCCGGCACCGTGTTCCAGGTTCGCAAGATGTCGTTCCGAAACCCCGGCGGCAGCGGCCAGTGCCTTGCGCGACATGCCGCGGCGCGCGCGAATCGACCGAACCCGTTCCCCGAGCGCCAAAAGGACCGTGCGCCTGAACTCAGTCCCGGCAGGTTCAGATTCGCGCGCGCGCGCTGATCCGGGTCCGACGCCACGGGCCTCGGCGGGGCGAGTCGTATGCATTATAATGCTTGACACCATCGTTTTGCAGCTTTAGAGTCTTAGCAGGCACGATACTGCATATCCCTGATGGCAGCAAGGGTAATGCGGACACAAGGAGACGCCTTGATGAACCCTGAATCGTTTCGGTCCGAGCTGGTCCGCCTGACCCAGGTGCTGGCCGGCCGGGCGCTTGATGCCGACCTCGGCGCCTGGCTGAATCGGGAGCACGGACCGCAAAGCGCGACTTATGCCGGCCTGAAGGCGGCTTGTGAGGCCGGGGTCGCGGCGGGGTGGCTTTGCAATCGCGAGGCCGACGGCATACGCTACGGACGCATCTTCAAGCCCGCTCCTGATCTGCTGGGTTTCTCGGTGGACGTCGTCGACATGGCGGACATGAAGGGTCCGCATCACGTGCATCCGCATGGCGAGATCGATCTCATCATGCCGCAGCAGGGGGATGCGCGCTTCGATGGGCGACCCGGCGGTTGGCTGGTCCTGCCCGCAGGCAGCGCACATCATCCGACCGTATCACAGGGCCGCGCCCTCGTGCTCTACCTGCTGCCTCAGGGCGCAATTGAGTTCACGTGAAGAGCCCTTCAGAGGCGGGCGACGACAGCGTCGGGCCGCCCCCAGGCCAGGGCGACCTGGACTCCAGCCGGCAGCACCGCCAGCACTGCCCGCCGACAATCGAATTGGATGCCTGGTTCGAGACTGCTGCAGGGATGACCCATGATCGATGAGCTTCCAGACGATGTCGTGCCACCCGGTGAGACCTTCAACTTCGCCGAGCACCTGCTTGCGGTCAACGCCACCCGCACGGAAAGGCCGGCCTACATCGATGACGCGGGGTTGCTGACCTATGGCCAATTGACCGACGCCGTGCGGCGCATGGCGGCCGGACTGCGCGGCCTCGGGCTCAGACGCGAGGAGCGTGTGTTGCTGCTGATGCACGATTGCAACGATTGGCCGGTCAGCTTCCTCGGGGCGCTCTACGCGGGAATCGTACCGGTCGCTGTCAACACGCTCCTGACACCCGATGACTACGCCTACATGCTCGAACATAGCCGGGCTCAGGCCGTGCTGGTGTCCGGTGCCCTGTTGCCCGTGCTGACAAGCGCCCTGCTCAAGTCAGACAACGAGGTCTGCAAAGTTGTGGTCTCCCGGCCCGTGGCGCCCCTGCATCCGGCGGAGGTGGAGTTCCAGGCATTTCTTGCAAGCCAGACCCCACAGGCGCGACCCGCCGCGACTGGCGCCGATGACCCGGGTTTCTGGTTGTACTCGTCGGGTTCCACCGGACGCCCCAAGGGTGCGGTGCATTCCCATGGCAATCCGTACTGGACGGCCGAGCTCTATGGCAAGCGGGTGCTCGGCCTGTCCTCGTCCGACGTGTGTTTTTCTGCAGCCAAACTGTTCTTCGCCTACGGCCTTGGGAATTCACTCACCTTTCCGCTCAGCGTCGGCGCGAGCGTCATCCTGATGGCCGAGCGCCCGACCCCTGAGGCGACGTTTCGGCGCTGGCTCGGCGAGGTCGGCGGAACGAAGCCCACCGCCTTCTACGGGGCCCCCACCGGATTTGCGGGCTTGCTTGCATCCCCGCTCCTGCCGCCAGCCGAGCAGGTCGACCTGCGGATCGTCTCGTCGGCCGGTGAAGCGCTTCCCGCCGATCTCGGATCGCGCTTTAGCCGGCACTTCGGGGTTGACATCATCGATGGCATCGGCTCGACCGAGATGCTGCATATCTTCATCTCGAACCGGCCAGGACAGGTGCGTTATGGAACCACGGGTTGGCCGGTGCCGGGATACGGCATCGAATTGCGCGGGGAAGACGGGGGCCCCGTGCCCGACGGCGAACCCGGCGACCTGTACATTCGCGGGCCCTCAGCCGCCCTGATGTATTGGGGAAACCGGGCCAAGACGCGTGAGACCTTCCAGGGCGGCTGGACCAAGAGCGGAGATAAGTATGTCCGTAACACCGATGGCACCTATACCTACTCGGGGCGGACCGACGACATGCTCAAGGTGAGCGGGATCTACGTCAGCCCCTTCGAAGTGGAGGCGACACTGGTCCAACACCCGGCGGTGCTGGAAGCCGCCGTGATTGGGGTGGTCGATCAGGAGGGTCTCACCAAGACCAAGGCCTTTGTCGTGCTGAAGGCGGGCGCCGGGGTGACCGATGCCGAACTGAAGGCCTTCGTGAAAGACAAGCTCGCTCCCTACAAATATCCACGCCAGATCGCCTTTGTCGCCGAGCTTCCGAAGACAGCGACCGGCAAGATCCAGCGGTTCAAGCTGCGCGAGCAGGAGGCCCTGGGGAGATGAGGCCCGGGCCCCTTGCGCCCCTCGGATCCTGGCAAACCCGGCTCCTATCGCGCGGCAGTGAGAACCGCGCCGGTTCCGGCCACGACGGGAGGCACGGGTGCGGCGGACTTCAGAGACGCCTTGGCGAATGACCTGAAAACCCAGACCAGACCAAAGTGAACTCCGGGCGCATCCCGCAGTCTATCTCCTGGTAGCAGCCCTGTCGCTGCGCGGGGCGGCGTGTCTCCATGGCAGCCGGCCCGATCGAGCTTACTGCCCACCGGGCGCGCAGCCTTGCGGCGTTCGATGCCGCGCTCCAGTGATTCCCTGACCCGCCGCTGGACCCCGAGCGCTGAGAATGCCGCACCCAAGCAACGATCCACCCCCGCTGCCCAAACACGTGGCCCTGTTTCTCGATTTCGACGGAACCCTGGCGCCGCTTGCGCAGCGACCCGACGAGGTGCGCGTTCCAGACTGGGTGATTCCGTCACTCACCCGTTTGCAGGTCGCCCTCAGGGGCGCGATTGCGATCGTGAGCGGGCGCAGCATTGCGAGCCTCGATGCACTCCTCGATCCGCTGATCCTGCCCGCCGCGGGCGCCCACGGCGCTGAGCGGCGCGACGCGCAGGGCAAGATCGAATCAAGGGCGAGACCGCTACCGGCCGCCATTCGCACGTGCGCTGCGGCACTCGCCGCACGCCATGAGGGCCTGTTGCTCGAACTGAAGCCAGGCGGCCTCGCGCTGCATTTCCGGCTGCGGCACGAACTCGAACCGGTCTGTCGAGCAGAACTGAGCCGCGCGCTCGAGGGACTCGTCGGCCCCGAGAGGGTCTGGACACTGCAGCAGGGTCACGAAGTCTGGGAGGTCCGACAGCACGCGATCTCGAAAGGGAGCGCCGTGGAAGCCTTCCTCGCTGAAGGGGAGTTTGGTGGCCGCACGCCCGTCTTCGTGGGAGACGATGCGAGCGACGAGGACGGATTCAGGGCAGTTCAGGCCGCCGGGGGCTTCGGCGTGCGCGTGGGATGCGGGCACACCGTGGCGCGCTATCGGCTTGCGGATCCACAGGACGTTGCGGCCTGGCTTGGCGCAGCCGCCGGTGGGGTATCGAAGCAAACCTGCGAGCGGGGCGCTACATGATTTCACCGGCAAATCTGAATCTTGGCATCATCGGCAATTGCAGCGTGAGCGCCCTGATCGATTCTGAGGCGCGCATCGTCTGGTGCTGCATGCCCCGTTTCGATGGCGATCCCGTGTTCCACGCCCTCGTTGATTCCGCGGCAGGCATCGGCGAAGCCGGGAGTTCCCAGGTCGTTCTCGATGGGTACGTCCGCAGCGAGCAGGCGTATGACGAGAACACGGCCATCCTCAGGACGAGACTCATCGATCAGCACGGCGGCGAGGTCGAAGTCACCGATTTCGCACCCAGGTATTTCCGTAACGACCGGGCGATTCGCCCGATGCTCCTCGTGCGGCGGATTGAGCCGATCCAAGGCACGCCGCGCATCCGTCTCATTGTGCGCCCCTATTCTGAGTGGGGCAGCGTGCCGATGGCCGCGACCCGGGGCAGCGATCACGTGCGCTATGTCGGCGCGGATCTCGCGATTCGTCTGACCACCGATGCACCCATCACCTACATACTCAACGAGACCGTCTTCACGCTCAGTCAGCCCATCTGCCTTCTGCTCGGCAGCGACGAGCCGCTTGAGGGGGAGGTTGAGGAGTATGCGCGCACGCTTGAGCGGCACACCGCCTATTACTGGCGTCACTGGACCCAGCGGCTGGCCGTCCCTCTCGAGTGGCAAGACGCGGTGATCCGGGCCGCGATCACGCTCAAGCTGTGCCTCTTCGAGGAGACCGGGGCGATCGTCGCGGCGATGACAACCAGCATTCCTGAGGCCCCGGGCAGCGGTCGTAATTGGGACTACCGATACTGCTGGCTGCGCGATGCATTCTTCGTCGTGCGCGCATTAAACAGCCTCTCTGAGGTCGGTACGATGGAGGACTACCTGCGTTGGCTGCGCGATGCCGTCGGTGGCGCCAAGGGCGAGCGGATCCAGCCTCTTTATGGCATCGGACTGGAGCATGATCTCCCCGAGCGCATCATCTCCAACCTTGCCGGCTATCGCGGCAACGCTCCGGTGCGGGTCGGCAATCAGGCCGCTGAGCATTATCAGCATGATGTGTATGGCAACATCGTCCTTGGGGCAGCGCAGTCGTTCCACGATCGCCGGCTGTTGCGCCGCGGATCCGGCGAGGAGTTCGCGCTGCTCGAGCGCGTGGGCGAGCGCGCGTTTGCGGTTCACGACCAACCGGACGCTGGCATGTGGGAATTGCGAACGCGCGCGCGCGTCCACACCTCCTCGGTCCTCATGAGTTGGGCCGCGTGCGATCGACTCGCGAAAATCGCCGAGACGTTCGCGTTGGCCGATCGAGCGCGCCTCTGGCGTGACCGGGCCGACCTGATTCGGGCCAAGATTCTCGCGCAGGCCTGGAGTGAAGAGCGGCAGGCCTTCGCCGAGAGCCTCGGCGGACGGGAACTCGACGCCAGCGTGCTGCTGATGGCCGAAGTCGGCATGATCGATCCCCGCGATCCGCGTTTCGTCGCGACCGTCGACGCCCTTGAGAAGACGCTTTGTGACGGGCCCTATATGCGACGCTATGAGGCGCCGGATGATTTCGGGGTGCCTGAAACCTCCTTTAACATCTGCGCATTCTGGCGCATCGATGCCTTGGCGAGGATCGGCCGGGGGGAGCAGGCCCGCGAGATATTCAACGCGCTCCTGGCCAGGCGCAACCGTCTTGGTCTGCTCTCCGAGGACACCGATCCGAAGAACGGTGAGCTCTGGGGTAATTTCCCCCAGACCTATTCCATGGTCGGCATCATCAACGCGGCCACCCGGCTCTCGGTGCCGTGGGACTCGCGGATCTGAGCCCCATGGCATGAGCGCGCCGTCGCCCCGCCTCGTCGTCGTATCGAACCGGATCGGAGATCCCCGCAAACCTGCTGCCGGAGGCCTTGCGGTGGCTCTTGGGAATGTGCTCGCAAGCCGCGGCGGTGTCTGGTTCGGCTGGAGCGGCAAGGTCGTGGCCGATGGGGCGCCGGGCGCGGGCAAACTCCACTACCAGCGCGCAGGCGCCGTGCAGTTGGTCACGATCGATCTCTCTGAGCAGGATTTCGAAGACTACTACTGCGGGTACTCGAACCGCGCGCTGTGGCCGGCTTTTCATTACCGGCTCGACCTTGCGGACTTTGCGGCGGGATATTTCGCCGGCTATCAGCGGGTCAATCGACTGCTCGCGCGCAAGCTTGCGACCTTGCTGCAGCCGGATGATGTCATCTGGGTGCACGACTATCACCTGATCCCGCTGGCCGACGAGTTGCGCGCCCTCGGATGCCGCCAGCGAATCGGCTTCTTTCTGCATGTCCCGCTGCCGCCGCCGCCGATCCTCGCAGCCATTCCCGGTCACGAGTGGCTCATGCGCTCTTTTTTCGCATACGATCTTGTCGGCCTGCAGACACAAGCCGACGTCGATCACTTCGGACGCTTCGTCCAGGAAGAGGCTGGCGCCGTCTCGCTTGGGGACGGTGTTTTCGAAGCGCTTGGGCGGCAGGTTCTGGCCCGCTCCTTCCCGATCGGCATTGATGTCGAGGAGTTCAGGGATCTGGCCGGGAGCGAGGAGTCGCGCCAGACCGAAGCGATGCTGCGCAAGCAATATGGGCATCGCAGGCTTTTGGTGGGCGTTGACCGCCTGGATTACTCGAAGGGCTTGCCGCGCCGGTTCCGTGCCATCCAGGACTTGCTGGAGAACTATCCGGAGAACCTGCAAAGTGCCACGCTGATCCAGATCGCATCGCCCTCGCGCGAGACCCTTAGCGCCTACACGGACCTACGCGATGAACTCGAGGGACTCGCAGGGAAGATCAATGGCGAGTTTGGCGAACTCGACTGGCTGCCGATCCGCTACCTTCACCGGACCTGGGCGCGACGGCGTTTGCCGGCCCTCTACCGTTGTTCCCGTGTGGCGCTCGTCACGCCTTTGCGCGACGGCATGAACCTGGTGGCCAAGGAGTACGTCGCGATGCAGAATGAGGCTGATCCAGGGGTGCTGGTCCTGTCGCGCTTTGCCGGGGCCGCCGAGCAGATGCGCGAGGCATTACTGGTCAATCCCTACGACATCCCGGCAACGGCGCAGGCGATCCAGCGGGCGCTGCGCATGCCACTTGCCGAACGCCGTGAACGGCACGCGGCGTTGCTGCGGCAGATCACGGAACACGATGTTCACGAGTGGAGCCGCAATTTCCTTGACGCCCTCGCGACGGTTAAGACCCGGCTGCGGGCGGAGATTCAGTAGACTCCTCGTCGATCTCGCTGGCCACCAGCTTGGGGACGAACGCACCGCTTCAGCAACTCAGTAGCAGGGCAGCGGCCGGGCAGACGATATTGATGAGACCACACGGTCGGTCGATCCATACCGGGTGTCAAGGCCGAGCGCCGCATCGTGCTTTGGAGGAGACGAGAGGCCGAGCGCCGTCTGATACAGGGATCGATCCGCGCGTACACGGATGCCGCACAAGCCAACGGAGAGTATCGTGAACCCGCAGGACTCAAGCTGGGAGGCCGCCTGCTGGATGTGGGTGAGCGGGTTTGAGATCGCTGGGGAAGGGGGCTTGGATACGACGATCGTTGCGCGGATGCTCATGGATTCCACCGGTCGGTTGCTGTGGGATTACTATAGTCCCGAGCAGGATTTTGTTCACCGGTCGGACCGGGGTAGATCTCCTCTGCGAACTTCTACTCAGTTTCGCTGGTATGCGGGGTCTTGAGACACGCGCAACGGCCCGCCGGCAGCGCGCCCTGCGCGGCACTGTCGCGCAAATTCTCGGTTGAAAAGATCTGTAAATCCGCATCGTTTAGTGCAGGCCGCGCGCTGACTCCGTCCTGCCGAGTTGGTTGCCCGCAACACGGTTCGCCAAAATGGCAAAAAATGCTTGCAGCGAGCGCTCCAAAGAGCGTTATTCGCACGGTGTACCCGCTGGTATGGCATTTCATTAGGCAGCAGGAAGGCCGGCAATTGCGTAGGATGCGGGTTCGTCTCGAGAGGTATGCACTGGAGGAATGGGGAAGGAAATATGACAAGAACCAAGTCGCTTATGGTCTTCATCCTGACGTGGCTAGTCCTTGGTGCGGCGGCGATCCTGCTGGCTTCTCATGCCCCGACCTTCGTGAAGGATGCAGTTCCCGATTTCATCAAGAACGCATACTACGTTGCGACCAATCGCTTTGCCGGAAAACTCGGGAGCGAATCGGACTGGAAACTGCTTGAGCAGAGCCGTTGGATCGCTGATGGCTCGGACCAGGCGCCTCGGGTCGTGTACGTGTTCACGGACCTGAATTGCCCGTACTGCGAACAATTCTGGGTCGATGCGCGGCCTTGGGTGAATGCTGGGAAGGTTCAGTTGCGGCATGTCGTGGTGGGCATCCTGAGTCCGAGCAGTCCGGGCAAGGCGGCCGCCCTCCTGGTCGCCCCGGATCCGTCCGCAGCACTGGCCGATTTCGAGAGTCATACCGAGACCGCCGCGAGCCAGGCGCTTCCCACAGGTCGGTCGAGTTCGCGTGGCTCAAGCGGCGTTCTGACGCCACTTCAGGTCATACCACCGGAAATACAGTCGCAACTCGACTCCAACCGGACTCTGATGAAGACCGATGGTCTGAGCGGAACGCCGGCCGTGGTGTGGCGCAACAAGCGTGAGGAGGTGAGGATGCGCGCCGGAGCGCCCAATGCCGCGCTCGCTGAAATCCTGGGTCCGCTCTGACCGGCGCCCTCGATCCGCCTGAATCCCAACGGCGCGGCGGCACCTCCTTAGCTGCGTAGCGCCCTGTCCGTCGAAGGGAGAGTGCCAACAGGACGCCCATGGGGAGGAGGCGTGCGCCGGCGCTCTGTGCGCCGCCGCACCGGACCGCCAATGTACACGTGCTAGCCTGAAGCGCCGGGTGCAATTGTCGGCCGCGCGCAGGGATTGGTCCGCGAACGGCCGTCACTTCGCGCCGCTTGGGGTGCGATGGGCCACACTCTCCGAGGGCATGAGCGTGGGGTGTGGGGAGTCCCCCTTTCGGGTGGCCGTGGGTTCAAAGCGCCGATCGGATCATGTCAAGAAAGCGGTGAAAAGCGATGCGGTACAGTTTTACACTCCACTTCAGCTGTGATGGAGCAGAGGTCAGTCGCCACTGGATTGAGACTCATCTCCCCTCACAGCATTTCGGGCATCGCGATTTGCGTATGGGACCGGGGGATGCATTCACACTCGACTATTCAGAATTGCATGCCCCCTCCGCGCATGCGGCGCGCGACGATACGATCGCCCTCATCAAGTTGGCGGTGCCCTTCGCCACCTGCAGCAACCCCGGCGACGTCCCCCGTCTGATTCCGGGATGGAATGACGAACAGCCAAGCGGGCCCTGGTAGCGCCATGCACCGGAGATCGAGGCCGAAGCTTCGCTGTGGTCAGGACGGCCAACAGCAAGTGGCGAGCCTTGGAATCGTTGCTTCGGAAGATCGCGAGGCCAGGCCGCTCGAGACCGCGCGCTCGTCTCGCACCGCCGGAGCCTTCGTTCGAGAAGGCGGTCGGCGAACGGCTGCCTGGAACCCGACACAGAACGTGGTCACACGCGCACGAACGTTGGGGCTAGAATCGGGCGCATGACTACATACCTGTGCTGGTCTGGAGGCGATCCCGGTCGCGTGGGCCGAGGCGCCACGCAGCGTGCTTGGCAGGCTGCGGCGGTCGGCACAGTGCTGCGATCCTCTGAGTTCGCAAACGGGCCGCTCGAGCTCTGAGCGACGGACATGAGCAAAGACAGCAATCTGCTGACCAGCAGCAATATATTTCCGGACCCGGTCGCAGCCGAGGACAACCTCACGTGCATCGTGTGCATCAGCCGCGCCGCCGATGCCGCGCAGTGGCAGCTCGCAGCCGAGTCCATCTCGGAATACTCGCGCGTTGCCGGCCTGAAATCGAGGATCACCGGTCTCATGGTGGTGCAGGGACCATTCTTCTTTCAGGCACTCGAGGGCGAGAAACGCGCGGTACTTCGGCTCTTCGACAAGATCCAGAAGGATCCGAGACATGTCGACATCACCCTGCTTCTGATGGAGGACATCCCCAGCCGGTCATTCTCGAACTGGTCAACCGTCTCGGCGCGACGCAACGAGCCGCAGGATGACACGGCGCGCCGCAGCCTCGCTGTGGTGCAGCGACTGACCAATCTCGCCGGCGTGTCGGCCCTGGACATTTTTCGGGCACTCTTCGTGCCCAGTGTCAGCGCGGCACCACTCGCGCAGTCGGATAAGCGCGTCTGGAGGCTCGCGTTCCTGAGCCCCTCGGGACTGTGGAGCGCCAATATCATCCAGTATTTCGCGCATCAGATGCAGCAGCGGGTTGGGCGCACCTGGCTCGGTGATTCCAATGTCGGCGAGGAGGGGTCTCTGGTCGAGTATGTCGATTTCGACGACAAGGACATGGGCCACGTGCGGGGCGTGTCCTTCTACAACGATGCGGTCGCCAATCCCGCCTTGATTGGCATCATGGAGAACGTCGCTATCGTCGTTGTCCTTCTGAATTCCAATGAGATCATTGAAGGCGAGAACTATCTGAAGACGCTGCTCTCGCATCCTGTCGTGGAGCGTTACCACCCGGCCATCCTGCTGGTCTCATCCCATGAGGCCCGGCTTGCCGAGATCATGGGGTCCAAGTTGGTGGGTGAGAGCGGACTCATCTTTCGATCCGCCAACCTGAGGGTGAGCGATTCGCCCGCAATCTGGCAGGAGACCTTTGCCTTTGGCGAGGAACTTGGACAGATTGCCGGAGTGGAGACGTCGAGGCTCGCGGCCCTGTCCGAAGGCATCGACGATGTGGAAGAGAATCTGAAGTCGAGCGATCTCACCGCCACGTCGGTCACCGCCGTTCTGGCAGAACGAAGATACCGTGACATCTACGAACCGATGCTTGATGAGGCGCCCGCTAATCCCTCAGAGCCCAAGCCCTCAGANNAAGCCCTCAGAGCCCAAGCCCTCGTAGGCGCCGCGCAAGGCGCCTCACAGCGCGCGCAGGAAGTTGAGCAGATCCTGCTGGACCTGTTGGGGACTGGCGTTGAAATTCTCGATCACCCGGTTCGCCTCGCTGCCCTCGCTCAGATGGGCCTCGATCGCCTCCACGAGGTCGCTGGT
>PLEY01000059.1 GCA_003136595.1 Burkholderiales bacterium | reverse complement strand
GCCTACCTGATCGATCCGGCGGTGGCCAGGCTCTCCGCCCCCGAGGCCGTGGGTATCGGCATCGCGAGCCTCGTCGCGGGATGGGTCGTCTACGACCGGCTGTGCGAGTCGCCGCTCGCGCGCTTCCCGGCCGTGCTCTCCGGCGCCCTGTTGCTGCTCGTGTGCGCGGCGGCCTGGGGCCTGTGCCACGTCTTCAGCGGGCGCGGGGCCTTCATCCATTTCGGTGCCATGCTGGGCACCATCATGGTNNTCGGTGCACAACACCTATTTCACCCTGCCGGTCATCTTCACGATGATCTCGAACCACTATGCCATGACCACTGGGGCGACCTACAACTGGCTGGTCTTGATCGCCATCACCCTGTCGGGCGCCGCGGTGCGCGTCTATTTCGTTGCGCGCCACAAGGCAGGCAGCGGCGCCTCTCCCTGGCCGCTGGCGGGCGCGCTGGCGACGCTCGCCCTGGTGGCCGTTCTGCTCAAGCCCGCGGCCAGCGTGATCGGCGTGGGTCCCGCCGCCGCCGCGGCGCCCTTGCCCGATGGCAGGCGCATGGTCGCCCTGGTCGGTCAGCGCTGCGCGGTCTGTCATGCGGCCCAGCCGACGCAGCCGGGCTTTGCGGCGGCGCCCAATGGCGTCATGCTCGATACCTTCGAGCGCATCGTCACCCAGCGCGACAAGATGCGGGTACAGCTCGCAAGTCATGCGATGCCCATTGGCAACCTGACGAACCTGACCGAAGCCGAACGGGCAGAGCTGATCGCCTGGATCGATGCCGGCACGCCCCGCTAAGCGATGTTCACGCGCCCCTGCCCATGACCGCCACGGATGCTCCTGCCGCCCGCCTGCCTGAGGCTGCCGCGCGCAGCGCCTGGCGCGGCTCGATCTTGCACTTCCTCGCCGATCCCGGCGCGAACGACGCACCCGCGAGTTTCGAGTTCTGGGAGGACGGTCTGCTCGTGGTCGCGGCCGGGCGCATCGAAGCCCTCGGTGCTGCCGAGCGGCTCCTGCCTGGTCTTGTGGCGGAGACCATCGTCCATGACCTCCGGGATCACCTGATCGTGCCGGGATTCGTCGACACCCATACCCACTTCGTGCAGACCGATGTGGTCGCCTCGCCCGGCCGCCAGCTGCTCGATTGGCTTCAGGACTACACCTTCCCGGAGGAGAAGAAGTTCGCCGACGCCGCTCACGCGGCCGAGGTGGCCGAGTTCTACCTGGACGAGCTGCTGCGCAATGGGACCACCACGGCACTTGTGATGGGATCGGTGCACCGCACTGCGGTGGACGTCTTTTTCGAGGCGGCTGCCGCGCGCAACCTGCGCATGGTGGCCGGCAAGATGATGATGGACCGCAACTGCCCGGCAGAGCTTGCCGACACCGCCGAGTCGGCGTATCGCGACACGGCGGCGTTGATCGAGCGCTGGAGCGGGCACCAGCGTTTGCACGTGGCCATCACCCCACGCTTTGCGATCACCTCGAGCCCCGCGCAGCTCGAGGCTGCCGGACAGCTCGCCAGACGCTATCCGGATGTCCACATCCAGACGCATCTGGCGGAGAACACCGCCGAAATCGCCTGGGTCAGGCAGCTCTTTCCTGAACGGGCCAGCTATCTGGATGTCTATGAGCATTACGGGCTGGTGCGTGAGCGCGCCGTGTTCGGGCACTGCATCCACCTCGAGACCGGCGAGCGCAGGCGGATGCAGGCTGCCGGTGCGGCGGTCGCGTTCTGTCCGACCTCGAATCTCTTCCTGGGAAGCGGCCTCTACGACCTGGCGGCGTCCGATGCGGTCGGCCTTCACTCAAGCATCGCCACCGATATCGGCGGCGGGACCCACTTTGGCATGTTGCCAACCTTGGGTGCCGCCTATAACGTCACGCAGATGTCCAGGAACTACCTGTCCCCTTTGCGCGCCTTCTATCTCGCCACCCTGGGCGGTGCGCGGGCGCTCGGGCTTGACGGCCAGATCGGCAATTTCGCCCCCGGCAAGGAGGCCGATTTCGTCGTGCTCGATCCCGCCGCCACGCCGCTCCTCGCCCGCCGCTCGGTGCGCGCGCGCTCGCTTGCCGAGCGGCTGTTCCCGTTCATGGTGTTCGGTGACGACCGGGCCATCTTCCAGACCGTGGTCATGGGCGAGGTGCGCCACCGGCGTGCCGCGCCTGCGCCCGACTGACACGATGCGCTGCGAGCAGCTCGGCCACACCCGCCCTCATGGCACGCGAGCGCGCGTGACGGACCGTGTGCGATGACTCCCCATACTAGACAAGAAGAGAGACCCATTCATGCAGCGACAGCAAGCGATCCGGTACCTGCCCCCGCCTTGCGGGACCGTCCTGCTCCGACGCGGACGCCGCGCCTTGCCGCCGTCACCCCTTCAGGTCGCCGCCCTGAGTCCCGGCTGCATGACACGCGTGCAGAACGCGTGAGCTCGCGGACCCTGAAGGACACGCCACTCCGTAAAGCTGGCGGTGCGGCCCGCGCAGTGGCTCCAGGNNCCGCCGGGCACCAAACTCTCGGAAGTGAGCCTCTGCGACCTCTTCCATGTCAGCAGGACCGTGGTGCGCAAGGCCCTGCAGCGGCTGGCCCATGAACACATCGTCGAGCTGCGGCCCAACCGTGGCGCAAGCATCGCCTCGCCAACGCCCTCCGAGACGCGTGAGATCTTTGCCGCGCGCCGGGCGATCGAGGCGGCGATCGTGCCCCTCGTCGTCGAGCACGCCGGCAAGAACGAAATCGCGCGGCTGCGCCGGCATACCCGCAGCGAGCAGAAGGCCCTCGAACGCAACGATCGTTCGACCTGGATCCGCCTGACCGGTGAATTTCACCTCGTCATGGCCGAGGCCGGGGGTAACGCCGTGTTGACCAGCTTCCTCTCGGAGCTGGTATCGCGCTGCTCGCTCATCATCGCCATCTACGATTCGCCGACCTCGGTGCCCTGTGCGACCAGCGAACACGATGCGTTGATCGACGCGATCGAGGAGCGGCGCACCGTCGATGCGCTCGCGATGATGAATCACCACCTCGCATCGATCGAAGCGCGGCTTGCGCTGTCGGACGAGCGCGAGGAGGTCGATCTCGCCTCGATACTGGTGACGGACTGAGCATGACGACACGTCCTGTCGACCCCTGGCTATTCGAGCCCGACTACCCGCGCGACATGGTGGGATACGGCGCCCACCCGCCCATCGTCCGTTGGCCAGGTGATGCGCGCGTGGCGCTGCAGTTCGTCTTGAACTACGAGGAAGGCGGCGAGAACGACATCCTTCACGGCGACGCCGCGTCAGAGACGTTCCTCTCAGACATCATCGGCGCCGTGCCGTTCGAGGGCGCACGCCACATGTCGATGGAATCCCTCTATGAGTACGGCAGCCGCGCCGGAGTGTGGCGGGTGCTGAGGCTTTTCGCCGAGCGCCGTCTGCCGCTCACGGTGTTCGCGGTCGGGATGGCGCTCGCCCGCAATCCCGCGGTCGCCGAGGCGATTGTCGCGGCCGGTCACGAGGTGGCGAGCCATGGCTGGCGCTGGATCAACTACCACGGTGTGGCCGAGAGCGTCGAGCGCGAACACATCCGCCAGGCGGTCGCTGCCATCGAACGCCTGACCGGGTCGCCACCGCTTGGCTGGTACACCGGTCGCGACAATGCCAGAACGCGCGATCTGGTCGTCGAGCACGGCGGCTTTCTGTACGATTCCGACTCCTATGCCGATGATCTGCCGTACTGGAAGGTGGTCAGGGGCCGTCCCCACCTGATCGTGCCCTACACGCTCGACACCAACGACATGCGGTTTGTCACCGCCCAGGGCTTCCACACCTCCGAGCAGTTCTACACGTATCTGAAGGACGCGTTCGACGTGCTGTATGCCGAGGGCGCGGCCCAGCCCAAGATGCTCTCCGTGGGTCTGCACTGCCGACTGATCGGCAGGCCTGCACGGATCGCGGGATTGAGCCGGTTCCTCGACTACGTGCAGCAGCACGACAAGGTCTGGATCTGCCGGCGCGTCGAGATCGCCCGCCACTGGATCGAGCATCACCCCTTTGGCGCGGCCGGCGCACCGTCATGATCGGGGCGGCATCGTGATCACCGTGCGCGAAGCCAATGACCTGCCCGAGGCGCAATTCGTGGCGTTGCTGGGCGGCGTCTACGAGCATTCCCCGTGGGTCGCGCAGCGCGCCGCGCGGGGGCGTCCCCATGCCTCGTTCGAGGCGCTCGTCGATGCCATGCATCAAGCGGTGCTGCAGGCACCCCCGGACGCGCAACTGGCCCTCATCCGGGCCCATCCCGAGCTGATCGGCAAGCTCGCGCCCATCGCACAGATCACCGATGAGTCACGCAGCGAGCAGGCCTCGGCCGGCCTCGATCGCTCGACCGAGCCGCAGATGGAGGAGATGCGCGAACTCAACCGACGTTATCGCGAGCGCTTCGGATTTCCCTTCATTGTCGCGGTCAGGGGGCTCAGCCGGGACCAGATCGTCGCGCGCATTCGGGAGCGGACCGCTCGTACCCGCGAGCAGGAGTTCGAAGAGTGCCTGGCGGAGATCGGCAAGATCGCGCGCCTGCGTCTTGCGGATCGCATCCAGGAGGGCTAGCTCAGCACCCGCGCGGCCTCACTTGCCGACCCGGCGCCCGTAGCTGACCGCGTAGACGATCGGGCGGAACCGCAAGACGGGATCGTCCGAGGGTGCGATGCCCTCGGGGAGCAGCAGGGGATTGAAGGCGAGTTGCTTCTCCTCGGCGGCGCTGTCAGGCACGGCCTTCTCGAGCACCAGGGTGCCAAGCTCCACCAGGGGTCGGTCATCGGGCCAGACCTGCGTGCCGTCGTTGATGGGGTCCCCTTCCTTGGCCAGTTGCACGGCGAGGACGAACTTCACCGGCTGACTTGCAAGGGTCGTGCGCAGATCGTCCATCAGGTAGTTGGGCGCCTTGGCCTGAGCCTCGTCATCGGTCAGCCGCTTGTCGCCTGCGACCGGGATGATGCGATAGCGACCATAGTGGCTCGCGCCGTGGCGGTTGGTGAACTTGAAGGCATTGACCCCATAGAAGGTGAGATTGGCGAAACTGATCGGCGCGGGCTTTGGCATCTTCACAAAGGCCAATGCCTTCGGGTGGGAGCCCAGAAATTGCTCGATCGGGGTGGGCTTGGGCGAATCGGGTCGGGTCGTGCTGATGGCCGTGAGCAGCCCGGCAAACTCCTCGGGCGTCGCCGCCGGAAAGCCATTGGTGGAAATGCTGACGATATCCGTGTTCACACCCTTTGGCAGTTCGAAGCGGATCGCGATCCCGTGCGGACTCGCGTTGGGATTGCCGTCGGGTATGTCCGGCACGCCCGTGGTGTTCGAGAGGCGCACGACGACGGGCACGCTCTTGCCCTGGTATTGGACAGCCTTGGTCAGGGTGCGCGCGCTCTTGGCAGGCTCGAAGTGGCCGGTCACGACGATGCCCTTGGCATGATTGGCCCGGTAACCCGCATGGGGTCCGCTGGAGAGAACATCGAGCGTGTCGACGATCTGCTCTGGCAGCGATTTCGCAGGCGCCGCCGTGTCGTCCGCGAGGGCGGGCGGAAGGGCGCCACCGAGGAGCGCAACAGCGAGCAGGACGCCCGTGTGTTGGAGACGGACGAAGGGGAAATGGGTCTTCAAGGAATTCTCACTATGTCGGAGGTAATGGGGGTCCCGGCTCATCGCAGAAAGCAATCCGTCGTGTTCCGCGGCCGCGCACATTCTGGCACAGCCGGCGTTGATCTGCAGGCCGACAAGCATTCGCGATGCGCTCGGCATGGGCAGGCCTGCGCCATCGCAACGACCTTCCAAGGGCTTCCTGCTCGAGGGGATTCGGCCCACTGGCGCAATGGGCTGAGCAGGAGTTCGCAGGCAGCCCGAGTGAGTGGTTGCACTCGGCAATCGGGCCTCGCCTGCCGCCTGTGCGCGAGCATCGCGCACCTCGACCTGAACCAGGTCATGCGGTCCCCCGCGCATTGTGAGGCGCCATCTGGGGCGTCTCGCGTTCGATGAAAGTTTCGAGCGACGGGATGTGCTCGGGGGCTTTGGATCCAGGCTTTGGGCGTCGCATGCGCGTCAACGAAGCCACGCAGGCCCCTGGGCGCAAGCGCCTTGGCGCTAGGCGCGAGGCTTCGGCGCGGACGGCATGGGCACCATGACCGCCTGACCGGGTTGGGTACAGCCCGTATCGCAGCAGCGGCCCGGCTGCCGGTTGCGCGTGATGGCGCGCGTCGTGTCATGGAGCACGCCGCGCTCGAGGAGGCGCTCCACCAGGTCCACCTTGTCACCCAGGGGGTAGTTGCGCCAGATTTCCTGCTTCATCGCGGCCGGCGAGCCGCCGCCGTGCAGGCTGATCACCGAATACCAGCCGCCCTGGTAGGAGGCGGTCAGGTCTTCGACGAAGCGCGCGACCTCGATCCGCTTGTCGTACGGGACATCGGGATTGGCGCGCAGCACCTCGGCGAGCGTGGCCGCAGTCGCCGGGTTGTGGTCCTCATCGGGGCCGGGCAGGGCGACGATCAGGCCGCCGGACACCTCGTGCGCGAGTCGATGCATGTCATAGATCTGGGTCGCAAGCAGGAGCTTGCCGATGTTCGCAAACACCGCCTCGGGCATGAAGCTTTCGCTGTAGGCGTCGCGCGTCGCATAGACGCTTGCCGCCACACCGCAGGCATAAAAGCCTTCGGTGATCTTGATCAACTCGATCATCGGCTCGCGCAGATTGGACTTCTCGCCCGGATCAAAGCCGTTGGCCTCGCACATCAGGGCTCCGGCCCCGATCAAGAGGTCGCCGAAACCCGCGCGCGCGCCGATGCAGCTATGCCGATGATGGGTCGCATAGCTGTAGGTCAGAACGCTCGAATGCTCCCACTCTCCCGCGTAGAACACCCGCTCCCAGGGTACGAAGACGCGATCGAAGATGACGACCCCAGTCGATTGGCCGTAGCGCCGCGAGAACAGTGCAGCCCCGTGCTCCAGCTTTTCGCCAGGCCGCCCGGCCGGCCGCGCGACGATCCGGATTCCCGGCGCATCGATCGGCACGGCGCAGCAGATCGCGAAATCCGCATCCTCCGCGCCCATGCTGCGACAAGGCATGACCAGGAGTTCGTGCATGTAGGGCGCACCCGTGACGATGGCCTTGGTGCCCGAGATCACCACGCCCTGGCCGTTGCGCTCGACGATGTGGACATAGCTGTCCGGGTTGGCCTGTTCGTGGGGGCGCCGCGACCGATCGCCCTTGGCGTCCGTCATGGCGATGCCGAGTGCCAGATCTTCATTCTGGACATGTTCCAGGTAGGCATGAAACCGTGACCGGTGCTCGGTCGTGCCGCGCGCATCGTCGATGCGCGCGCTCACCTGGGCCAGCGCGTTCAAGGCGTCATGGGCCAGATAGCGCTGCGCGCAGCCGGTCTCCTGGCAGAGGATCCTGACGGCCTCGAGCTTGTTCAGGAGGTCGCCCGCGGATTCGTTCACATGGAGCATGCGATTGACCGTCACGCCGCGCTCGCTCTGGACGGCCGTCATGAGCGCGCTGCGTGCCGGATCGCGCGCAAAGTCGTAGCTCACCCCCAGCGCATTGATGCCGGGCAGGAAGGCGGGCTCATCGGCGACGCTTTCGACGAGGCGGCCATCCACATAGACGGTCGGCCGATAGCGGCGCAGGGATTCGCGGTAGTCGCCCGAACTCATGAAGCCGACGCGGGCGTTGGAGGCTGGCAGGGAGGCGTTCATCGTGGAGTCTTTCCAGGAGGAGTAAGCGCGATGAAGACAATTTGAACACTGTTCAAAATATTGGTCAAGTATATAATCCGGGCCATGTCCAAGCCCCCTGCGCGCACCGTCCCCCCGCCTCGCGGCCGGGCGCCCGAGGTCGAGCAAGCGCTCAGTGCAGGTGAGGGCGAGGGGGACACCATCGTGGACACCATCGGGGACACGCATCGGGCCCGTGCGGCGCGCCGCATGACGGTCGCTGACGTGAAGCGCTCCCTGGTGCTTGCGGCCGCGCGCTCGGCGTTTCTCGAACTGGGCCTTGAAGGGACGAGCCTGCGCGAGATTGCGCGGCGCGCGGGTTATTCACCGGGCGCGCTCTACAGCTATTTCGCGAACAAGGAGGAGGTCTACGGCGCGCTGCTCGGGGAGTCGCTGGAACGCCTGAACCAGGCGGTGCATGGCGCGCAGCGGCAGGCCGCCGCAACCCCCCTCGACGTGCTCCTGCGCACCACGGCGCAGGCCTTTTTCGAGTTCTATCGGGACCACCCCCAGGACCTCGACCTCGGTTTCTACCTGTTCCAGGGAGTACGCCCACGTGGGCTTACTCCCCGGCTCAACGAGGCGCTGAACCGACGCCTACAGGATGCGCTCGAGCCCATGCGCGAGGGCTTGCTCGCCCTGGGCACCGCACCGGCCTGCGCACAGGCCGAGGTGACGGGACTGTTCGCGCACATCGTCGGTCTGCTCGTCTTGCACCACACGCAACGCATCCGCCTCTTCCGCCAGGATGCCCAGGAGCTCTTCGCACGCTATCTCGATGAACTGGTGAGGCGCGTGTTGGCGCCTCCAGGCAAGGCGCCCCACCGCGCTGCGGGGCAGGCAAGTCAGGACAGGCGCGACGGGCGCGACAGGCGCGACAGCCGCGCGAGCTAGCGCTGCGAGTTGATCGCCGCCATCAGCTTGCGGCGCGATGCCAACAGCCCGTTGCGGCGCATCTCGGAGCCCTGGATCTCGGCGAAGCGGCCCGAGTCGCGCGAGCTCACGTACTTCTCCAACACCTTCAAAAAGGGGGAGATGAACTCGGGATCGAAATGCACGTCGCTCTCGGCCACCATCTGCTCGACGGCGCTGCGATGCGACCAGGCCGGCTTGTAAGGCCGCTTGTTGGTCAGGGCGTCGTAGACGTCGGCGAGCGCGCAGATACGCGCGGGCAGGGGGATGTTATGGCGCGTGAGCCGCTTCGGATAGCCGGTGCCATTCCACCACTCGTGGTGGTACTGAGCGATGACTGCCGCCATCTCGAGCGTCGGATCCTTGGTGCCTTGCAGGAGATAGGCCCCGACTTCGGCGTGTGAGCGCATCGCCATGAGCTCGGTCGGGTCGAGGGGTCCGGGCTTGAGAAGGATCAGCTCGTTGATGCCGATCTTGCCGATATCGTGCAGGCGGGCCGCATGCTCGATGCGCAGGCAGAACTCCTCGTCCATGCCAAGCTCGCGCGCCAGCATCCCCGATAGGTGGCCCACCCGAAAACAGTGCTGCCCGGTCTCGTCGTCGAAGAACTCTGCGGCCAGCGCCCAGTTCTCCGCCGTGTCATAGGCGACCGTGCGCATCGAGTTGCGCAGGGCCGCTGTACGCATGCGTGCCAGATCGTCGTGCACGGCGAAGAGTTCGTCGTGCTTCTCGATGACCGGCTGCTCCAGGGTCAGGACCTGGTCATAGGCCACAGCCCCAGGCAGGCCCAGCCAGCGTTTGGCCGCGCGCAATGGGTCGACCGTTGCGCTCGGCAAGGTCGCCTCGGTCTCGACCTCGACCCCGCGCTCAGTGAGCTGCCGGAAGAACTTGGCGCGCTTGATGCTGGTGACGTACTCGACCAGTTCCTTGGCATAGGCGATGCCATGGTCGGCGTCGTCGGGACCGGCGGAGGCTCCGTAGACCTGCGTCAGAACGCGCAGCACCTCGTCGTGATGCAGATGAAGCTCCTTGCTGCGGTGATAGAGCTGGCGCAGTTTCTTGGAGCGCGCGATCGACTTGCGCTGGGGATCACCGCTTTCCCAGTCGCATAGCGCTTCACTGAGGTCCAGCAGGATCTCGACGCGGGGATTGCGCAGCCCGGCCATCTGCTTGCGCGCCGCACTGACCAGCATCTCGGCGGTCTCGAAATCGCGGTGCGCGAGCAGATGCAGGACTCGGAAGTACTCGAAGCTCACGCGCGAGGTCGGATCGATGGCGGGGTTGTCGATGAGCTCGGTGCCGATGCGCATGTAGCGCAGGCCCGCGGCCTCATCGCCCAAGCGGTGTGCACAGAACAGGCCGTTGCCTGCCGCATTGCATTGCACATGCTTGGCCTGGTCGGTATCGATCTCGAATGCCAGGCACTTGTCGGCGACCTGCATGGCGTCGCGGTAGAGGCCCATCTCCTTTAACAGCAGGGTCGTCTGGCTTAACGCATTGCAGGTCAGAAACGGGTCCTTCAGTCCGGCGGCAAGAACGATCGACTGTTCGAGACGCTGACAGGCGAGCTCGAAGTCTGCGTAGCCGACATAGGCAATCGCAAGGCTGTTGCAGGCCCGTCGCTCGAGATTGGCGAGACCGTGCCGGGCAGCAAGCTTGCGCGCCGCCTCACCCCGATCAATGCCCTCATAGCTCGAGCCGATCCGATCGTAGTAGAAGCAGCACGCACACAGGAACTGCACCCGGCTTTCCAGCCTTTTGGGTGAGTTGACGGCGATGAGTACGGCCGAAATGTGGTCAATCAGTGATTTTTTCTCGGAACCGAAGGATTTCATGGCTTCGGTGCCATGCCAGAGGAGCGCGTCGAGCGTCTCATTACTGACATTTTCGTCAATTGAATCAATGAGATAGGTGAGGTCTGACACAGACCTGTCCATTAAATGGGACACGCTGACCCTGGGATTCATGAAAAAGTTCCCTTTTTTGCAGAGTTACGGTACTGTTCCGTTGTAATCACGCCGAATTTAACAGTTGTTCGCTGCTCTCTTTACAGTTCGCGGGACTTGGGTCGTGTGACTTATCAATGCTCTATCACCTCTTTTGCAACGACTGCCGTAAGCGGGCCTGGCCCGTCGCCAAGGCAGATTCCCCCCGGAATCTGTCCCACAGCGAGCGAGCAATCTACTACCTAAAGAGAGCCGAGTGAACAACTCGATGAAAAGCACGCCGGAGTGTGCATTTGGTGCAACGAAACTGTCGATCGACCGCGTGTGCTTGACCTGGATTGCGGCGTGTGTGTCCCGCCTAGGGCGGGTGCAAAGCGGGATAGAGGACGGCTCAGTGGACTAGTAAATGGACGAGTTAGTGGACCGGTGGCAGTCGATCGCCGCTGATGCAAGAAGCGAGGTTTTGACAGTTTTTGAACATCTTCTGACGAAAGGATCGATCGTGAACGCAGCAATCCATATTGAAGTGCAACTCGATAGCCCCTCCGAAGTGACCGAGGACAAGAGCGGGTTCGACCTGCGCACGCTGGATGCTGCCGAGTTGATCCATGTCGGAGGCGGCTACATGGCCGCCGATTATTGATTCGCGGATTTGCAAAACCACCCCCCACCATCCTTCACCACCTCTTAGCTCTCTTTGAAAGGACATGACCATGAACACCCTCATCCAGACCGAAGTGCAAGTTGAAACCCTGGGCCAGGAAGGCGCCGAACTGACGCTGCGCGTGCTGGACGCAGCCGAGATGATCCAAGTCGGTGGCGGCTACATGGCTGCGGACTACTAAGCGCCGCGCCCGCTTTCTGGCCAGATCCATTTCTGATCCCCTTTTCAACTTTCAATTCGAGGACATGACCATGAACACCACGACCCAGACTGAAGTGCAGGTTGCACAAGTTGCCAAGGACAGCGCTGAACTCACANNTTCATTTCACAACCTTCATTTCAAGGACATGACCATGAACACGACTATCCAGACCGAAGTCCAGATCGAAGAAAAAGGCCAGGAAGGCGCTGAGATCACGCTGCGCGTACTCGATGCCGCCGAGTTGATCCACGTGGGTGGCGGCTACATGGCCGCTGACTACTAGGTACTCGGGCACGCTTTGACTCTCGATTCTCTCCACACTTCCACGACCGGGACATGAACATGAACACCACGATCCACACCGAAGGACAAGTCGAAGAAAAGGGCCAGGAAGGCGCCGAGATCACGCTGCGCGTACTCGATGCTGCCGAGTTGATCCACGTCGGTGGCGGCTACATGGCCGCCGACTACTAGGGCTGCACACAGTTGCACGACCGGGCCGCGCACCAGCGCGTGGCCCGCATTTCTAGTCGGTGAGCTGGGCCGCGTGGAATTCGAGGTGATCCTCGATGAACGAGGCGATAAAATAATAGCCGTGATCGTAGCCAGGATGCAGGCGCAAGTTGAGCGGTTGTCTCGCGTCCTCGCAGACCTGCTCGAAGCGCTCGGGTAGCAGTTGCCCGGCCTTCAGGAACTTGTCCTCCAACCCCTGATCGATCAGGATCCCGCCTGGAAAGGGTTGATCGGCCGCGGCCATGAGTTCGCTCGCATCCCAGTCATGCCAGTCGCTGGGGTTCTCACCGAGATAGTGAGTGAAGGCCTTCCGGCCCCAGGGACACTGCGAGGGTGCGGCAATCGGGGCAAACGCCGAGACCGAGCGGTATACGCCGGGATTTCGCAGCGCCGCCGTCAGGGCGCCGTGGCCCCCCATGGAGTGTCCAAAGATTCCGGCCCGATCGAGACGGGCCGGGAAGTGGTCAGCGATGAGCTGGCGCAGTTCGTGGACCACGTACTCGTGCATGCGGAAGTGACGTGACCAGGGGGCGCGGCTGGCATCGACGTAGAATCCGGCGCCAGTGCCCAAGTCCCAGTCGCGCTCGGCGTCCTCGATGCCGGTGTTGCGCGGGCTGGTATCGGGCGCCACCAGCATGATGCCGCGCTCTGCGGCATGGCGTTGCGCCCCGGCCTTGATCAGGAAGGTTTCCTCGTTGCAGGTCAGCCCCGCCAGATAGAAAAGTACCGGCACGGCCCGGTCCCGGGCCTGGGGCGGAAGGTAAACGCCCAACTGCATGGGCAGCCCGATCGACTCCGAGTCATGGCGATAATAGCCCTGCACTCCCCCAAAGCAGCCGTGCTCGCTGAGTGTCTCGAGCGGCACTCTAGTAGACCACCACCGAGCGGATCGAGGCGCCCTCATGCATCAGGTCAAAGCCCTCGTTGATGCGCTCGAGCGGCGCGGTATGGGTGATGAGGTCATCGATGTTGATCTTGCCCTCCATGTACCAGTCGACGATCTTCGGCACATCCGTGCGGCCCCGGGCCCCGCCGAAGGCGCTTCCCATCCAGACCCTCCCGGTGACCAGCTGAAAGGGTCGCGTGCTGATCTCCTGCCCGGCCGCAGCCACGCCGATGATGATGGACTTGCCCCAGCCCCGGTGACAGCATTCGAGAGCCTGGCGCATCGTCGTGGTGTTGCCGATGCACTCGAAGCTGTAGTCGGCGCCGCCCCCGGTGAGTTCGATGAGCGTCGCGACCAGGTTCTCAACGCTCTTGGGATTGACGAAGTGCGTCATGCCGAACTGGCGCCCGAGCGCCTCCCGGGCCGGATTCAGGTCGACGCCGATGATTTTGTCGGCGCCGACCATGCGCGCACCCTGCACGACGTTCAGACCGATGCCGCCCAAGCCAAACACCACCACGTTGGCTCCGGCTTCGACCTTGGCGGTGAACAGGACCGCGCCCACGCCGGTCGTCACGCCACAGCCGATGTAGCAGATCTTGTCGAACGGCGCATCCTCGCGCACGCGCGCCAACGCGATCTCGGGCACGACGATGTGATTGGCGAAGGTCGAGGTCCCCATGTAATGGTAGAGCGGCGTGCCGTCCTTGGAGAAACGGCAGGTCCCGTCGGGCATGAGACCCTTGCCCTGGGTGGCGCGGATGGCAGTGCACAGATTGGTCTTGCGCGACAGGCAGCTCTTGCACTGTCGGCATTCGGGCGTATAGAGGGGAATCACGTGATCCCCCGGCGCAAGGCTGGTCACGCCAGCACCTACCTCAAG
Organism: Burkholderiales bacterium; assembly: GCA_003136595.1. Taxonomy (GTDB): domain Bacteria; phylum Pseudomonadota; class Gammaproteobacteria; order Burkholderiales; family Burkholderiaceae_D; genus BOG-994. The sequence continues at coordinate 4,114 of PLEY01000059.1, read as the reverse complement.
GACGACGCCCGCCCCTTCATGTCCGAGGATCGCGGGAAAGATGCCCTCGGGATCGGCGCCCGAGAGCGTGTAGTAGTCGGTGTGGCAGATACCGGTGGCCTTGATCTCTACCAAGACCTCGCCTGCCCTTGGGCCCGCGAGATCCACCTCCTCGATGGTAAGCGGCGCTTTTGCCTGCCACGCCACGGCAGCCCTGGTTTTCATCGCGACTCCTACAAAAAGGGATGAAATGCTTGGTGCGCGGCGTCCGCGTTGCTCGCGCTGATCCGCCGCCTGGACTAGCGGGCGGGGCTGTCGGCCGGGGCGCCCCGCAACCACACCGCCAGCTCCTCCTTGAGCTTGTTCAGGTCGGTCTCGCGCGTGTACATCATGTGGCCTGCGCCGTAGTAGTGGTGCTCGATGCGCCTCGCGACCTCGGCCGGGATGTCGAGCTGGGCGAGCGACCAGTCACTTGCCGAGTAGGGCGTACCCAGATCGTAGTAGCCGCTCGCGACAAACACCCGCAGGTGCGGATTGCGCCTGAGCGCGCGTCCGAGGTCGGTGCTGGTGCACGCAAAACTGTTGCCGCGTTCCGTGCCACGACACCAGTTCCACTCCTTGTTGACCTCAAGAGACATCATCTCGTAGTGTGCCTCGGAAGTGATGCCCAGATCCTCGCTCATGTAGGCGAGCGCTGCCATCGTATAGGGCGCAAGCAGCGCCTCGATGCCCGGATCGAACTCCCAGCTGCGCGTGCGCGACAGGGCCATCGGCCCCGTGACGCGCGCCTCGAGCCGGCCGACGATCAAACCCTCGTCGCGCAGCAGTTCGAAGAAGAACGTCTCGTCACTGATGCGCAGGTTCTTCTGTTCGATGAGCGCCGGTGGCAGGCCGGTCAGCTCCGCGAGCCGCTGACCGATCTGGCGCCGCCGGGTCTCGGACAGGCGCGCGCCGGCGTGGAGCGCAGGCAGGTAGTCGAGCAGGACGAATTCTTCTGCAGCCTGGCGGGCGGTCTCGCCGGAGGCCGCGAGCGCGCCGGCAAGCTTGCCGTGATACTGGGCCGCCGAGGCGAACGCTGGCAGGAACAGGGCATAGGGCAGGTCATTGCGCGGCGTAAACACGAGGCTCTGCAGGTCCATGGCGCAGGACACGAGGATCAGCCCCGAGAGGGCCAAGCCCATATCCTGGAGGCGATCAGCGATACCGGCACCTCGCGTGGTCCCATAGCTCTCACCGGCCAGGTAGACCGGGGAACTCCAGCGCCGGTGGCGCGTGAGCCAGTTGCGGATGCATTGGGCAAGCGCGTCGATGTCGCCGTCGACGCCCAGCATCTTCTTGCGCGCGGCCGCTGAGGCCGTGAGCGAGTAACCAGTATGGGGCGGATCGATGAACACCATGTCGAAGTGCTCGAACCATGACTGCGGATTGTCGACGACGCGATAGGGCGGGGCGGGCATGCTGCCATCATCGTGGATCGCCGCGCGCTTCGGGCCCAGTGCGCCGAGATTGAGGATGACAGAGGCCGAGCCCGGGCCGCCGTTGAACGCAAAGCAGACCGGCCGCACGCCCGGCGGCGCGTCCTTCTGGAGGTAGGCCAAAGTGAAGATCGCGGCTTCGGGATCACCGCGCTTCTCGTCGAGCCCGCCCGCTGTCACCGGCACGAAGCCCGCGATGGTCCGGTAGGCGAGTGTCTGGCCACCCAGCTGCGCGCTCGATTCGCTCGTGTCCGGGGTCTGGGCGAGAAGCTTGTCGACCTTCTCGCGCAAGCGCTGGTCGGCCTCCTCGGTCTTGGCGGTGTCTGGGGGGGTGGCGGTCAGGCTCATGGGAACTCGGCAGTCGGGTACGGAAAAACGCGCTTTGCCGGCGGCCCGGACGGGCCCGCCGGCAAAGGCGCTGGTGCGCGCTAAGGCCGGCTGGAGCGTAATCTGCCGGCCTGCGCGGTCCCCGAATACTGCCATGAAACGCGCGCTCGTGACATGGACGAGCTCCGCAAGGTGCCAGCACGGGGTCCTTGCTCGCGGTCCCTGCTTGGGGCACTAGTGCGTCTGCACACCGTGCCCGCAGCGTCTCCGAGCATCGGGCCCGTGCGAACTGCTCTCGCCGATCACGTCCAGGGGAGCTCGGGCACCTCTGGCGCGATCGGGCTGGAGGGGGCCGGCCCGTTCAATACGCGTGATAGTAGTGATAGGGATGGACCGGTACCACGATGCATCCCGACAGACCGGCTGCGAGTACCAAGGCGGTGCATACAGAAGTGATGAGGCGTTTCATGATGGTTCCTGGTTAAGGGCTCCACAGGGGGAGCGGATTCTTTGGAAAAGTCCTGGCCTGCACCTCTAGAACGCCCTCGAGAGCCGCGCGGCCGACACGCAAAGTGTTTCAATCCGCTCCAATTTGTAAGCGATCCTCCTTGCTGTGCTGTCCTACGCTGCACCCCGCTGCAGACGGTCGCCGCTCATCCGACTAGGCACCTCCTCGCCGAACTCTTACCCCTGGAGCGCACGGCTGGGGCTATCACCCAAGCCATGCCGGCGCTGAGTTGAGGCCAAAAGTCTGCCAGCATGTCCGTCCGAATGCCAGCACGACACCAGTCCGCAAAAAATGCCATGGTTAATTAGTTCCGCTTCACCGAACCTGTGATCCAGAATATCCTCGCACATGATTCGGTCATTTGCGGATGCGGACACGCAATCACTGTATGAAGTCTCCAGCCACTGAACGGCTTGCGCCCTTGTAGTGGGGGTTTCCTGCTTCTGCGACCAGAGCGTGGNNAACCCCGGTTCGGGGCGCCCCGCACCTACCTGAAACCAATCCCCAAACAAATCCATTCCAGCGTCGCGGAAGAAGCGCTGTGCGATTCGTAGCGTGAACAATGAAGGGAAGGACGTAGGGGATGGTCCGAACGGCTTCGAGAGCGTGCTCTCGAGGCTACGCCTGTGGAGATCCAACTAAGCCGCACCCGCCTTAAGGCGGGTTGTGCACGGGTCGCGGAAACAGGAAACCCCCGCTACAGCGCCGCAGAGCGCTTGGCGGGGGTCATTCATATCCTTGCCGCGCCGGTAATCGAGTCGAGGTGAGTTGGGCAATCCCATTCAATGACCGTGAGGAGGGGCCCGAAGCAAGCCAACGGGGGAACGAGTGCGATTGCTTTTTGGATAATATTTGCCCCTGAGAGACGTCGCGGGTGTGAGGGGACGCCTTCAGCAACAAACGTCGCCCACAAAAGCGGCTTCGGCGAGGGGTCCGGAGGAACGCGCTGGGCGCCGTTTGCGTTGCGCCGTGGCCTGAGATAGGCTCATGCCCGCAAGTGCGGAAAGTGCCGACAGTACAGTTGAGCGTACGGTGTTAGGACGGCGTGCCTGCTTGCCTGCCACCCTCGGAGACGCGATGAAACGAATTTTCCAGATCCTCCTTGTGGCTGCCACCGGCCTCCTGTCCGGTTGCGGTTACAACACCATCCAGAGCCAGGACGAAGCGGTAAAGGCGGCCTGGTCGGAGGTCATCAACCAGTATCAGCGGCGTGCCGATCTCGTGCCGAATCTGGTGAACACCGTCAAGGGTTACGCGGCTCAGGAGAAAGACGTCCTGACCGAGGTCACCGAGGCCCGCTCCCGGGTCGGATCCATGCAGGTGACCCCGGAGACGCTCAACGATCCGGCTGCCCTGAAAAAATTCCAGGACACGCAGGGGCAACTCTCTGGAGCCCTTTCGCGCCTTCTGGTCGTCAGTGAAAACTATCCGCAGTTGAAGTCGGACGCCAATTTCCGTGACCTGCAGGCGCAGCTCGAGGGCACCGAGAACCGNNTCCCGAACAACCTGACGGCGATGATGTTCAGCTATTCGGTCAAGCCCAACTTCACGGTCGAGAACGAGCAGCAGATCTCCAAGCCCCCCGTCGTCGATTTCGGAGCGGCACCGGCCCCCTCCAAGTGATGCCCAGGCGCATGCCGCGCTGGCTCGCGGGCTTCCTGCTGTGCGGGATCCTTGGCGCGGGCTGGGGTCAGACGACGCCCGTCGCCGTGCCTCCCCTCGGCCAGCGGGTCACCGATCTTTCGGCGACGCTCTCGTCCGAGGAGCGCGCCCAGCTCGAGGGCGAGCTGCAACAGTTCGAGGCGCGCAAGGGCAGCCAGATCGC
>PLEY01000166.1 GCA_003136595.1 Burkholderiales bacterium | reverse complement strand
CGCTTTCGGGCCTGCATGTTGCCGGACCGCGATCGCAAGGCGCGCCCCACTGACGTCCAGGAAAACGGTCCTGCCGGGATCCGACGCGATGGCAGGCACGGCGGGGGTCGGGAAATAGATGAAGCTGCGCTGCATGAGAAAAAGCGCAAGACACAGTCCCGNNCCAAGCGACGCGCGCGCACCGCTTCTCGGGACGGGGAGCCCGCCCGCGCCGGTCTAAGCAGGCACCGAGGCGCGCGCGATCTGGTCCGCGAACTCGAGCTGCTCGACCTGCCAGCACGTCTCCATGAGGTGCCGCGCACGCTCCGGGGCCAGAATACCATCGGCGAGACCGGCGAATTTCATTTCGAGCTCATGGTCGCTCATCGGCCGCTCGACGCTGCCGATCGCATGGTCGATGAAGCGATGCAGCACGCGCTTGTCCTTGAGTGTGATGGTGAGATCGGCCTGCTCCGGCCGGATGCCCGGATCGATCGTCACATGGACCCGCTCGCGTAAGGCCACGGTCTGCGGCGCACGGACCGCGAGGTCACTGTACTGACGCTCGCCTGCGGCACCGTCGATGATCGCCACCGCGACCGAATGGTAAACGCTGAACTTTCCCTCGAGCCCGATCTGCGGAGTCTGCTTGCCGGTCAGCTCGAGCACCAGGGGATGGGCGCGCAGCTCGACCGACTCGATTTGCGCACCGACGAGGTGGTTCTCATTGCGCAACTGGATCGCCGCGTCAATCGCGGGATGGATGACGATGCCGCACGCAAAGGGCTTGTAAGTGTTCAGTGCGGCCTCGTAACGCACGCCAAGTCCCTCGGTGATTTCACGGTAATCCTGCTTGGTACTGATGGTATGGGCCCAGCCACGCCGGGCCTCGAGCATGCCCTCGGAGCTCGTGAAATTCTCGGCGGCAAGGAGCGCCGCGAACAGGCCGTTGGCGGCCGCCCGACCGGGATTGAAACTCTTGTTCATGGAGCCGAAGGATTCGCGCAGTCCTACCGGCTGCGATGCGGCAAGACCTAAGGCCCAGACCATCTGCTGCTCCGAAAGTTTCAGGATCTTGCCGGCAGCAGCGGCCGCGCCGAACACACCGGCCGTGCCCGTGATGTGCCAGCCGACATCGTAGTGATCCGGGTAGACGCTGTTGCCGATCCGGCAGCATGTCTCGATGCCGAGCACCAGCGCGTTCAGGAATTCCCGTCCCGACACCGGGTGGTACTCGGCCAGCGCAAGCGCGGCCGAGGCGACCGGTCCCGCGGGATGGATGATGGTCTTCAGATGCGTGTCGTCATAGTCGAAGATGTGGCTGCTCACGCCGTTGATGAAGGCCGCGTTCATGATGTCCAGGCGCTCGTGACGACCCAGGAGCGTGGCCTGTTGCGGTCCGGAAAACGGCGTCAGTGCCCGCAAAGCAGTCTCGACCGTCGCGTGCCGGGAGCCCCCGACGGCGACGCCGACCCAGTTCAGGAGGGTGCGCACCCCCTCTTTGCGGACGTTCGCGGGCAGGTCGTCGAAGCGGGCACCGACGATGTAGCGGGCGAGGACGTGCGTCACGGGCGGGGGGCTCGCCGGTGGGGTGGGGGTCGGGGCCGCAGGAACTCCGGTAGAAACTCCGCTCGGCGCCTCGGTTCCCGCTGCCTTCGCCGGAACGCCCGGTGCCGCAGCGGCAACCGAGGCCAGCGCGCTCGCCTTCAGAAAGGCCCGGCGGTTTGGATCACTTCTCATCACGTCTGCCTCCGTCTCTTCTTGTTTTCCGGGGGCCGTCCGAGCCCGGCCCAATGCCGGCCCGCCGAGCAGGAAATCGCATGACCTCACAACCAGTGGGCATTTGTGCCCAAGGCCCGGGCATGGTATTGGACAAGGGTGCGCGTCGCAAGCGCCGTGCCGGCACTTGTATCGGCAAAGCGCTAAGGTCCGGGTTGGGAAAAGCGGAAATGTCCGGTACCGTAGCCTCCAGGATACGGTACCGCATGGGCCTGGAACAGGCCCGCAATAGGCCCGGAATAAGCCCGGAATAGGCCCGGAATAGGCCCCGGATTGACTTGGAGTAGGCCCGAACCGAAGGATCACTGAATGAGGACTGCCGATGCCAGAACATGACACGAATGCATCCGATCTGGAGCCGGTGCACGCCGCGCCGGACCGCGAAAACTCGCCGCTATCGCGCACCGCATCGAGCCCCTTATCGAGCCCCGTATCGAGCACCATATCGACCCCGGCTGACGCAGGCGATGCAAAGTCAGCCCCGAACGTGCAATCCCGGGCGGGGCAGCAGCACCCAGTCGCCCAAGGCACTGCACAGCCAAGCGGCCGCCGGCGTTTCCTGCGCACGGGTGGGGCACTCCTTGGAGGAGCCGCGCTCGGCCCGGCTGGAGCGCTCGCGGAGACTGACACATCAGGTACATCGTCCCAAGCGTCGGTACCGAGCGCGGGGCTGGGCGTGCCACCCTGGATGCAAACGCCCGGCGCGCCGGTGGGAGCAAAACTGTACGGCCAACCCTCCCCGTTCGAGAGCAAGGTGGTGCGCAACGTTCCAGCCAATCTGCCCCAATACATCTCAGCGTCGAGTCGCTCGCCCCTGCAGGACCTCGATGGGATCATCACGCCAAACGGCCTGTTCTACGAGCGCCACCACGGGGGCGTGCCGGCCATTGACCCGGCATTGCACCGGCTCATGCTGCATGGCCTCGTCAAGACACCGCTCGTGTTCACCGTCGAGGACGTGCGGCGCTTTCCCTCCGTCTCGCGGATCCACTTCCTCGAGTGCTCGGGCAACCCCACCTACAAGAAGCCCTATGGCAAGACCGCATCCGACATCGTCGGACTGGTGAGTTGCGCGGAGTGGACAGGCGTGCTCGTGAAGACGCTTCTCGACGAGGCTCAGTTGCTGCCTGGAGCCCGCTGGGTCGTCGCGGAGGGAGCGGATGCAGCCGGCATGACACGCAGCATTCCGCTCGAGAAGTGCCTCGAGGATGCGCTCGTCGTCTACAGCCAGAATGGCGAGCGCCTGCGCCCCGAACAGGGCTATCCGCTGCGACTGCTCCTGCCGGGCTTCGAGGGCAACGCCAATGTGAAGTGGCTGCGCCGCCTGAAGGTGACCGACGTCCCGGTCCAGTCGCGCGAGGAGACCTCCAAGTACACGGACCTGATGCCCAACGGCCGGGCACGCCAGTTCACGTTCTACATGGAAGCCAAGTCGATCATCACCTCGCCGTCCGGCGGACAACACATTCCGAGTCCCGGATTCGTCGAGATCCGTGGGCTCGCCTGGAGCGGCCATGGCAAGGTTGCGCGCGTCGATGTTTCGGTGGACGGGGGCCGTAACTGGGCGCCCGCCACCTTGCAGGAACCGGTTCTGACGCGGGCTCTCACGCGCTTTCGCTATCCCTGGCGCTGGGACGGACAGCCGACCGTTATCCAAAGCCGTGCAGTCGATGAGACCGGCTATGTCCAGCCGACCTTCGAGGAACTATTGGGCGAACGCGGCGAGAACTCCTTCTACCACAACAATGCCGTGCAACCCTGGTCCATCGCGGCCACTGGCGAGGTGAGCAATGCCAACCTCTGACGCCCTCGCCGCCCTTCGCATCATAAGTCGGTTCGCGCTTGCAAGCTGCGTCGCCCTCTGCGGGCAGGCCCTGGCCGCGCCGCCCTTGGCGGATCCCTCAGGGGCGGGCTCAGGGGGGCCCTCTGGTGTTCCCTTAGGGATTGGCCAGCCCGCCTCGCCCGCCCAGATCGCCTCGTGGGACATCGACGTCGCGCCCGACGGGCGTAGTCTGCCCCCAGGCAGCGGAAGCGTCGCCCAAGGCCTGGACATCTATCGTGGCCAATGCGCCGGCTGCCACGGCGAGCATGGCCAAGGAGGGGTCGGCGAGAAGCTCGCCGGGGGCCAGGGAACACTCGCCACGGCGGCTCCCGTCAAGACCGTGGGCAGCTACTGGCCCTACGCCACGACTCTATTCGATTACATCCGGCGCGCCATGCCGATGAACGCACCGCAGAGCCTGTCTGCCGACCAGGTCTACGCGGTTTCGGCCTATGTGCTGTACCTCAACGGAATCGTGCCCCAGGACGCGGTCCTTGGTGCCACCACACTGCCTGCGATCCGGATGCCCAATCGGGACGGGTTTTCGGGCGACCCGCGTCCTGACGTGCTCGATCAGGCCTGCATGAGTGCCTGCGGCAAATAGCGCCCGGACGGCTCGAATTCATGCCTTCAGTAAAGGATGGTCCTTCGGCAACTGCTTGGCGTACCAGAGCGCAAGCTTGTGCCGCATGGACTTCTCGGCAACCTGTTCCTCGGGCAGAGGCTGGATCAGCTGGTCGTGAACCAGCAGCCGGTACAGATAGAGCAGCTTCTCGCTGGCCGAGTCCGTCGGCTCAAACTCGACAACCCCGCGTTGTTCTGCATAGCGAACACCCGCCACCATTGCAGCCTTGAACAATTCGGCCTCATGCTTGAGCTTCAAGGGAGTCTCCTTGCGTAGCACCTTCAGATGGTACACAGATTCGGGAGCCACGGGCTCGGCCTGGCACGCCAAGACGTTTCCTCGCACACCTTACTGAGCGCCACGACCGGGGCGGGATTGCGGCGCGGCCAAGGTGCGCGCTGCGCTTACGCGCTGGCGCGCGTCTGGTCACGGTCGATCATCCGAACGAGAATGAATCCGGGCACGAGGAATCCCAGTGCAACCGTCGTCCCGTGGGCTAGATGGGCCCAAGGCTCTGGCAGTCTTGCGATGACGAGCATCGGCGAGAGCCAGGGCGACATCACGACGAAAAGGACAAGAAGCAGGAGCGCAGGCCTCAACAGGCTGATGTGCGCGAGCCGCGCGCGGCGCCAGGCGAAGGCCACCAGCAGGGCCGCAAACAGCCCTTCGAGGACCCACGCTCCGGTTCCCAGCGAGCCCCACAGCCCCAGCCCCATGTGCTGCTCGGAATACGGATAGAGGGCGAGGTCGTGGTTGTGGACAGGCCAGTCGGCAAGGAAATGGGAGAACACCGCAAGCGCCGCCAGACAAGAGGTCGCCGGGTTGCGCAGAAACAGAGCGCCCCATAGGAGCGAGAGGAGCACGCCCATGCAGAGCGAGTGATCCCAGTCGATGAAGGTGAGATCGAAGAAGAGATAAGGGCCGCTCGCGAGATCCGGCGTCACGCGGTCGGCGCCCAACACGATGAACAGGCCGTCCATGATGTCCATGAAGGCGACCCCCAAGAGGAGCGCGAGCGTGGAGGTCTTGGGCGTCCGGCTCTTCATGGCCAATCCGATCGCAAAATGTCCGGCGTACACGCGCTTCCCCCTAAAGGCTGCCTATCGCGACCGCCGGCGAGGCGGGTCTGTCCGACCCCCCGGGCTCAATCCATCCGGACCTTAGGATAGCGAAGGACACTGGAGCACACTAGGGGACACGTGAAGCCCCAAAGGATCCGCTATAGGCGCTTATGCAGGCCGAAATCCGTTGCAAGTGCTAGCCCGCGATCAACCGATACCGGTCGCTCCGCGCAGAGCAACAAGTCCCCTATCTCGGGACGGCAAGAGTCCGAACATCCCGGTATTGATTCTTGCCCAGCGCGGAAACATTGTCAGAAGGGGATGTCGTCGTCCATGTCCTCAAACGATGCGGCCGGCTTCTTGGCGACGCCCGGGCTCTTCGCAGGCGCCCGTGACTCCCCTTCGCCGCGCGCGCCGAAACTGGGGGCACTGCCCTCGTCCATGCCCTGGCCGCCACCGCCCCGTCCGCCCAGCATCTGCATGGTGTCGGCAATCACCTCGGTGGTGTAGCGATCTTGCCCGTCCTTGTCCTGCCACTTGCGGGTGCGCAACTTACCCTCAACATAGATCTGCGAGCCCTTCTTCAGGTATTCGCCTGCGACCTCGGCGAGACGTCGATAGAAGGTCACGCGATGCCACTCGGTCGCCTCCTTCTTCTCACCGCTGGCCTTGTCGGTCCAGGAATCGCTCGTGGCGATCGTGACGTTGGTCACGGCTTCGCCGTTGGGCATATAGCGCGTCTCGGGATCGCGTCCAAGATTACCAACGAGAATGACCTTGTTTACGGATGCCATGCGAGTACTCCTTGCGCGCTTTGCCGAGGAAACCGGTGCAGCCCTGCGGGGCAACCCGGGCGCCACCCCGATCAGGGTTTGCAGACGCCCTGAAGGTCTGGTCCAGAGCGGCTGCTTGAATTGCGATATATTAGCAGGTTGCCTCCCCTTGCCCGAGCATCGCGCGCCTTCTGGGCCTTGCGCATTTTTCCCCTGGCCGCCGTGCGCAAGGGGGCCAGAAGCCAGCGTGCTGCAACCGGGTCGGCCCGCGACGCGCACTGACGTCGCCCTCTACTGAAAGAAGAGTCGAAGCCATCCATGGACGAAATCCGCATCCGGGGTGCCCGGACCCATAATCTGAAAAACATCAGTCTCGATCTGCCGCGCGAGAAGCTGATCGTGATCACTGGTCTGTCCGGATCGGGGAAGTCATCGCTCGCCTTCGACACCCTCTACGCCGAGGGCCAGAGGCGCTATGTGGAATCGCTCTCGGCCTACGCCCGCCAGTTCCTGCAACTCATGGAAAAGCCGGATGTGGATCTGATCGAGGGTCTGTCTCCGGCCATCTCGATCGAGCAGAAAGCGACTTCCCACAACCCACGCTCGACCGTCGGAACCGTGACCGAGATCCATGATTACCTGCGCCTGCTCTATGCGCGCGTCGGCACGCCCTATTGTCCCGAGCACCAGCTGCCGCTCGAGGCCCAAAGCGTCTCGCAGATGGTCGATGCGGCACTGGCCCTGCCGGCCGAGACGAAACTCATGATCCTGGCGCCCGCGGTACGCGAGCGCAAGGGTGAGCACCTTGACCTGTTCCAGGCGATGCAGGCGCAGGGCTTCGTGCGCTTTCGGGTCGACGGCAAGATCGTCGAAGCCGAGGCACTGCCGAAACTGAAGAAGACCGAGAAGCACAACATCGACGTGGTCGTCGACCGGGTCAAGATCAATCCCGACCTCAAGCAGCGCTTGGCCGAGTCCTTCGAGACGGCCCTGCGCCATGCCGATGGCCGGGCGATCGCGCTGGAGATGGATACGGGCGAGGAGCACGTCTACTCCAGCAAATTCGCCTGTCCGGTGTGCAGCTACAGCCTGCAGGAACTCGAGCCGCGCCTGTTCTCGTTCAACAACCCGATGGGCGCCTGCCCGACCTGCGACGGGCTTGGCTCGATCCAGTTCTTCGATCCCAAGCGCGTGGTGGCATTCCCCAATCTGAGCCTGGCCTCAGGGGCCATCAAGGGCTGGGACCGGCGCAACCAGTTCTATTTTCAGATGCTCCAGAGCCTCGCTGCCCACTACGGGTTCGACATCGAGAAGCCCTTCGAGAAGCTGCCCAAGACCGTGAGCGAGATGATCCTCTACGGATCGGGCAAGGACACGATCCCGTTTAGCTACCTGAACGAGCGCGGCCGCGCCGTGGTGCGCGAGCATACCTTCGAGGGTGTGATCCACAATCTCGAGCGCCGCTATCGGGAGACCGACTCCGTCACAGTTCGGGAAGAACTCGCCAAGTACCTCAACAACAAGCCCTGTCCGGACTGCGAGGGCACGCGGCTGCGGGTCGAAGCGCGCAATGTCCGGGTGGGTACGCGCAAGGCCGACCTGCCGATCTATGTGGTCAGCGCCAAGCCGCTGCGCGAGGCGCTCAGCTGGTTCGAGGGCCTCAAGCTCACCGGGGCAAAAAAGGAGATCTCCGAGCGCATCATCAAGGAAATCGTGTCGCGCCTGAAGTTCCTGAACAATGTCGGACTCGACTATCTGTCGCTCGAGCGCAGCGCCGACACGCTCTCGGGTGGTGAGTCCCAGCGCATCCGTCTGGCCTCGCAGATCGGCTCGGGTCTGACCGGCGTCATGTACGTCCTCGACGAACCCTCGATCGGGCTGCATCAACGTGACAACGACCGCCTCATCGCCACGCTCAAGCATCTGCGCGATCTCGGCAATTCCGTCCTTGTGGTCGAGCACGACGAGGACATGATCCGTGCGGCCGACCACGTCGTCGACATGGGCCTCGGTGCCGGGGTACACGGCGGCGCGGTGATCGCGCAGGGAACACCGCAGATGATCGAAGCGGACAAGGATTCCCTGACCGGCCAGTACCTGTCGAACGCGCTGCGCATCGAAGTGCCGGGCAAGCGTGTCGCACCACGGCGCAAGTCAGAGCTGGTCATCGAGGGCGCACGGGGCAACAACCTGAAGGACGTACGCCTTAGCCTGCCCGTCGGCCTTCTGGTCTGCGTGACCGGCGTGTCGGGCTCGGGCAAGTCGACGCTCGTCAACGACACGCTCTATCATGCCGTCGCCCGCCATCTCTACGGGTCTTCAGCCGAACCGGCGCCGTTCGATACCATCACCGGGCTGGAACACTTCGACAAGGTGATCAACGTCGACCAGAGTCCGATCGGGCGCACGCCGCGCTCCAACCCGGCTACCTACACCGGGCTGTTCACGCCGATCCGGGAGTTGTTCGCGGGCGTGCCGGCGGCCAAGGAGAGGGGCTATGAGGCAGGTCGCTTCTCCTTCAATGTGAAGGGGGGGCGCTGCGAGGCCTGCCAGGGAGACGGCGTGCTCAAGGTCGAGATGCACTTCCTGCCCGACGTCTACGTCCCGTGCGATGTGTGCCACGGTCGGCGCTACAACCGCGAGACGCTCGAGGTCCACTACAAGGGCAAGAACATCACCCAGGTGCTCGACATGACCGTTGAGGATGCCCACGCCTTTTTCCAGGCGGTCCCGGCCGTGGCGCGCAAGCTCCACACCCTGCTCGACGTCGGGCTGGGTTACATCCGGCTGGGTCAGTCCGCGACCACCCTGTCCGGTGGCGAGGCACAGCGCGTCAAACTGTCGCTTGAGCTCTCCAAGCGGGACACCGGGCGGACGCTCTACATCCTCGATGAGCCGACCACCGGGTTGCACTTTCACGACATCTCGCTCCTGCTCAAGGTGATCCACGCGTTGCGCGACCATGGCAACACGGTGGTCATCATCGAGCACAACCTGGACGTGATCAAGACCGCCGACTGGATCATCGATCTCGGACCCGAGGGGGGCGCAGGCGGCGGGCGGATTCTCGCCCAGGGCACGCCCGAGCAGGTCTCGAAAAACCCCGCCAGCTTCACCGGGCGCTATCTCGCGCCCCTGCTGAATAAGGCCTGATCGCCTGCGGACGGCTAGTGCGCGAGGACGAACGAGGAGAAATCATCGAGCACAGGCGCGAGGCTGCGTAACGGGCGGGCCATGGCCCCGATCAGCGTGGTGTGGGAGACCCCCCCATAGGTCTTGACGGTGACAGCGTCGCCGCGTTCCCGCATCTCCCGCGCAAGCACCTCGGTGTTGCGCTCCGGATAGACAAGCCGGTCACCGCGGGCGACGAGGAGCAACGTCGGCGGGGCATGCCCGGACACATGCGCAACCGGCTGCGAGTCTGGCTGCGCCACGGGCACATTGAAGATCGGCTTGATGTCGTCATCGACGATCGGCAGGAAATTGTAGGGTCCGGCGAGCCCGACCAGCCCCGCCAGGCGTCTGGGTTCCAGTCCGAACGGCTGCAGCCAGCGCTCATCGAGCGCGATCATGGCGGCGTTGTAGGCGCCGGCGCTGTGCCCCGCCACAAAGATGCGTGCCGGATCGCCCCCATAGGCCTCGATGTTCTGGAACGTCCAGGCGACCGCGGCCGCACAATCGCGCAGAAAATCCGGGTAGCGCACCTGCGGATAAAGCCGGTAGTCGGCGATCACGGTGACGATCCCCCGCGAGGCGAGCGCCTCACCCACGAACAGGTACTGCTCGCGCTCGCCGCTCGACCAGCTACCTCCGTAGAAGAACACCACGACGGGCGCCCGAAGGGGCAGCGCGCGCGGCTGATAGATATCGAGCCTCAATTGCGCATCCCCGCCAAAGGCGACATCGGGCGTACGGACGTAGGTGTCGTCGCGGGCGAGCCGGTTTAGCACCGTGACGGGCGAGCAGCCATAAACGAGTGTCAGGGCGGCGATGCCGACGAGAGAAAGACGACGAGTGACCATGGGAGCGCGGATCCACGACGACCTGCATTGGAGGAAGACTGCGTTCTATACGCGTGCCAAGCCGCCCCGGATGCAATCTCGGGCGCCGCCCTCGGGCGCCCGGCAGCACTCGAAGCGCACCGCGCGCGCCCGACTAGGTCTTCAGCCAGCGTGCCACATCGACTGCGAAATAGGTGAGCACGCCATCGGCACCTGCGCGCTTGAACGCCAGCAAGGCCTCGAGAACGGTCTTCTTCTCGTCGAGCCAGCCATTCTGGAACGCGGCCTTGAGCATCGCGTACTCGCCGCTCACCTGATAGGCATA
>PLEY01000016.1 GCA_003136595.1 Burkholderiales bacterium | reverse complement strand
GCTCAGCGCCGCATAGCCTGCGAAGCCGACACCGGCTGCGACGACCAGAAAGCACAGGACATTGTCGAGGCGGTTCGGGTTGCTGTTGTGTGGGTTGTTCATGGCAATCTCCTCTGGGGATGGGTGAGGTGGGATTAAGATCAGGTCGGCAACACTCAGGCCGCGAGAGGCGCGAAGGCCTGGGCGAGGGCGCCGAAGCTTGCGCAGCCGATGGTCGCGACAATGACAAGGATNNCGCGCTCGTCTTTGTGGAGAAGGCGAAGAAGCGCTTCGCAATTCGCAAAATGAACGATGCAGGGAAGGGGGAAGGGAAGCGCGTAGGGCCGCAATGGTCCGAAGGGCTTCGAGAGCGTGTTCTCGACGCTACGCCTGCGGAGAACTCAATGAGCCGCATACGCCTCACGGCGGGTGCGCAAAGGTCGCTGAAGCAGGATCCACATGCTACAGCGCCGTCAGGCGCTTAGTGGCGGGCAATTCATAAGGCGTATTGTGCTCCGGCAAAGTCTCTGTCTTTCTTGGGAGCAAGGGAGAAAGGACGCCGCAGCAATGAGAGCTGCACCCGCGAGCTTCGCCGCCGCGTTCCCAACGGGAACCCCCGGTATGCCGAACGTGGGTCTCGCAATGGCATGGCGCAGCGCATAGAGCACTGCTGGCCGCGATGCCTCGACGCGACGGGACTGCATCGCGTGCTTCGGGTGCCGCGCTCGGGGTTTCTGCGGACGCTAGACTTCGCGGGACGGTCGAGATGCCGCCCCGTACGGTCAGGCTACAGGTCGCTCGGCTTTTCGATGATGCGGTGCACGAGCCCGTAGGCGATGGCCTCCTCCGCGCTCATCCAGAAATTGCGGTCCGTGTCGGTGACCACCTTCTCGTAGGCCTGGCCGGTCTCGCGCACGATCTGGCGATTGATGCGCTCGCGGATCTTGACGATCTCCTTGGCCTCGATGGCGATGTCGGAGGCGGGACCCCGCACGCCGCCCAGGGGCTGATGCAGCAGAAAGCGTGTGTTGGGCAGGCAAAAGCGCCGCTGCTTGACCCCCGCAAGGAAGATCATCGCTCCGGCGCTCGCCACCCAGCCGGTGCCGATGATCCGTATTGGCGCCTGGGAGTCGACGAAGCGGATGATGTCATGGATCGTGTCACCGCTCTCGACGTGACCGCCGGGGGAGTTGACGTAGACGTCGATCGGCTTTTTGCTATCCCCGGCGAGGCCGAGCAGGCGCGCTGTGACATCGCGCGCCAGTTTGTCGTTGATCGCCCCAAAGATGAGCACGATGCGCTGCTTGAAAAGGCGGCGCTCGAGTTCTCCGATCGGCGAGGACAGGGTTGAATTGTCCCCAGGCTCGGCCGGTTCGGGCCCGAGCGGCTCGGGGATGTCGGGGTCTTCGGGTTCGGGCTGACTGGTGGGCATAGTGCGCTGGTTCATGGGTGGCAATCGGAAGAGGGGTTCAAGAGGAGTGAGAAGCGCTCGACGCGCGCGGGCAAGGCGGCTTGACGCCGACGTCCGTCGTGCGGATCGGTAGCGGGATGTTCGAGGGTTTGTGTGGGTGGTGGTGTGCGGGGGTGTGCAATCTGACGCTCGGGTGCGCCCAGAAGCGCACCGCATGCAGCGTATTCTATACACATTCCGGGTGCGCACTCTGACGGTGCCCGGGCACGAGGATCTAGCGCGCCCCGCAGCTGTGCGTAGCCCGCCCAGCGCTCTTGACGTCGCCTCGCGTGCTGGCTGTCCGCGCGCTGCCGGGCGGCACGAACGAGTGAGCGTAGGCCCATGCGGCAGGTAGGTCAGTGCGGTAGGCCCGTGCGGCGCAGGGCAACCTTGAACGGGATGCCGGCGGCCCCATATTCAATCGGCAGGCACAAGCGATACGCGCCACCCGCCTCATTGGCGCGGCTCCCGCTACGGTCTTCACCCTCGCTCTTTCCCTCAGGACACCCATGCGCTCGCGGCTTGCCCGACTGGTCTTTTTGACAGCCCTGTTACACCTCTATATCGGTTGGCGGCTGGTACCAGACCTGCCATGGCCGCCCGCCGTCATTGTCCTGTGCGTCGCATGGCTGGTGATCTCGACCCTGTTGACGCCGCTTGGGGTGCTGTCGCGCTGGATCGAATCCAGACGAGTGGCCGACCGGCTGGCCTGGGCGGGGCTTCTCGCGATGGGCCTGTACTCGTCGCTGCTCGTCTTGACTGTCTTGCGTGACGTGCTCCTGGCGTGCGGTGCCCTTCTTGGCTGGCTCGCACCAACGCTCCCGCACCTGCTGGGGTTGCGTGCGATCACGGCCGCTGCGGTGCCGCTCCTCGCGCTTTTCTTCACGGTCTGGGGTTTTGCCAATGCAAGGCGGCGCGCCGGCGTGGTCGAGGTGGACGTGCCGATCCCGAATCTGCCCGCTGCCTTGGAAGGATTTCGGATCGCCCAGATCAGCGACATCCACGTCGGGCCCACCATCAAGCGGCCGTACCTGTCGCGGATCGTCGATGCCGTCAATGCGCTCGAGGCGGACCTGATCGCCATCACCGGCGACCTGGTGGACGGCTCGGTCGCGGACCTGTCCGAGCAGACCGCGCCGCTTGCACGGCTCGCGGCGCGCCACGGCACTTATTTTGTGACCGGCAACCACGAGTACTACTCCGGGGCTGCGGAGTGGACCGAGGAACTGCGTCGGCTTGGCCTTAACGTGCTGCAAAACGAGCACGTCGTGCTCTCGCATCAGGGTGCAGAACTGGTGCTGGCAGGCGTCACCGACTTCGGCGCACACCACTTCGATCCGGCGCAGCGCAGCGATCCACTGGGTGCCCTAAGAGGCGCCCCCGAAGGGGCCGGCGTACGCGTGCTGCTCGCCCATCAGCCACGCAGCGCCCCGGCCGCCCAGGAGGCGGGGTTCGATCTGCAGCTCTCAGGCCATACCCATGGCGGCCAGTTCTTTCCCTGGAATTTCTTCGTGCGCCTGCAGCAGCCTTTCACCGCCGGTCTGCACCGGCTTGGCAAACTGTGGGTCTACACCAGCCGGGGCACGGGTTACTGGGGGCCACCGAAGCGCCTTGGGGCACCCTCCGAGATCACGCATCTGCGGCTGGTTGCCGCAGCCTAGGAGCGCGGATCCGCGGCGCTGCTGGCGTCGGGCTCGTGGTGGGGGTTCGGGTCGGGGTCAGTACGGGCCGCTTATGCGATAATTTGTCTTTACCCGCCTGCCCTGACTATGAGCCGCGCCGTCGCGCATGTGAACACGCTTGTGAATACGCATGTGAACACATTTCCGGGCGCCAAGGCTCTCTCGGATTTCCGCATCGCCCGACTCCTGCCGAGACTGCAGGCGCTTGATCCCCGGGTCAGTGCAATCCGGGCGAGATTTCGCCACTTCGTCCATAGCAGTGCACCGCTCGAGGGCTGGCAGGCCGAGCGCCTCGAAGCCTTGCTCACCTATGGCGATCCCGGTGCTGACGGCGCGGGCGAGCTTTTCATCGTCGTCCCGCGTCTGGGCACCATCTCCCCATGGGCGAGCAAGGCCACCGAGATCGCCCGTCACTGTGGCCTCGACACCGTCTTGCGCATTGAGCGGGGCGTGGCCTTTTTCATCGAGCGGCGGGCGCGCCTGTTCGGCGGCGCCGAGCACATGACGGCCGAGGCGCGCGCCCAGATCGCCCCCCTGCTGCATGACCCGATGCTCGAATCGGTGGTCGGCCCCGACTTCGATCCGGCGACGCTCTTTCAGAGCCTGCCGGGACGGCCGCTGGCACGGGTCGCGCTCCGCGAGCGCGGCCGGCAGGCCCTGGCCGAGGTCAATGTCGAGTGGGGTCTTGCGCTCTCGGATGACGAGATCGACTACCTGTGCGCGGCGTTCTCGCGCATGGGGCGGGATCCGAGCGACGTCGAACTGATGATGTTTGCGCAGGCCAACAGCGAGCACTGCCGCCACAAGATCTTCAATGCCACCTGGACCATCGATGGCGTCGAGGAGGAGTTGAGCCTGTTCGCGATGATCCGCAACACCGAGGCACTCTCGCCTGGGCGTTCGATCGTCGCCTATGCGGACAACGCGGCGATCATGGAAGGCGGGGTGGCAGAGCGCTGGTTTCCCGGACCCGAGGGCCTCTATCGGACGGTGAAGGAGGCCACGCACATCGTCATGAAGGTCGAGACGCACAACCACCCGACGGCCATCGCACCTTTTCCGGGGGCTTCGACCGGAGCCGGTGGCGAAATCCGCGATGAGGGTGCAACCGGGCGCGGCGCGAAACCCAAGGCCGGCCTGACCGGCTTTAGCGTCTCCCATCTGCACTTGCCGGATCTGCCGCGCTCCTGGGAGAGCGATGTCGACGTCAGGGTCCCGCACTCGGAGCGCCCCCCCGGGCGCCTGCGCGCTCGCATCGGCAAGCCCGCGCGGATCGCGAGCGCCCTGTCGATCATGACCGAGGGTCCGCTCGGGGGTGCGGCCTTCAACAACGAATTCGGCCGCCCGAATCTGCTGGGCTATTTCCGGGTCTATGAGCAGGTCGTCGGCGGCCGTGTCTTTGGCTACCACAAGCCGATCATGATCGCGGGCGGCCTGGGCACGATCCGTGCGGGCGATACGCACAAGCACGGCTTCGACTCCGGGGCGCTCCTCATCCAACTCGGTGGCCCCGGCATGCGCATTGGCTTGGGGGGTGGGGCCGCCAGCTCGATGGCGACTGGTGCCAACACGGCCGAGCTTGATTTCGATTCCGTGCAGCGTGGCAACCCGGAGATGCAGCGCAGGGCCCAGGAGGTGATCGACCGCTGCTGGGCGCTCGGCGCGGACAATCCCATCCTCTCGATCCATGACGTCGGTGCCGGAGGCCTGTCGAACGCGTTTCCGGAGCTGGTCGATGGCGCCGGCCGTGGCGCGCGCTTCGATCTCGCGGCGATCCCGGTGGAGGAAAGTGGGCTTAGTCCCCGCGAGATCTGGAGCAACGAATCCCAGGAACGCTACGTGCTCGCGATCGATCCGGGCAGCCTCGAGCTCTTTACCGCCCTGTGCGAGCGCGAACGCTGCCCGTTCGCCGTGGCTGGCATCGCGACCGCCGAGCGCACGCTCGTGCTCGCCGATCCCAAGACCGGGGAAGAGCCCGTCGACATGGGGCTCGATGTCCTGCTCGGCAAGCCGCCGCGCATGCATCGCAGCGTAACGCGCCTGGCTCCGCCGACCTCGGCGCTCGAATACGAGCACGTCGAGCTCGAGGACGCCTGCCTTTCCGTGTTGCGGCATCCGAGCGTGGGCGACAAGAGCTTTCTCGTGACCATCGGCGATCGGACGGTCCAGGGACTTTCCTGCCGGGACCAGATGGTCGGCCCCTGGCAGATACCGGTCGCCGATTGCGCCGTCACGCTCCTCGACTACAGCGGCTACGCTGGCGAGGCGATGGCGATCGGCGAGCGGAGCCCGCTCGCGGTGCTCGATGCCCCGGCCTCGGGGCGCATGGCCATCGGCGAGGCCCTCACCAATCTCCTCGCGGCGCCCCTTGCCGATTTCTCGCGCGTCAAGCTGTCGGCGAACTGGATGGCCGCCTGCGGCGCGCCCGGGCAGGACGCGGCTCTGTTTGATACCGTGCGCGCCGTCGGCATGGAGCTTTGTCCAGCCTTGGGGATCGGCATCCCGGTCGGCAAGGATTCGCTGTCGATGCGCACCACCTGGTCAGACGGCGAGGCCTCGCGTGAGGTGCTCGCGCCGGTCTCGCTCGTCGTCTCGGCGTTTGCCCATGTGGAGGACGTCCGCGGTGCGCAGACGCCGCTCCTGCGGGGCGACTGCGGGGAGACCTGCCTCATCCTCATCGATCTGGGCGCCGGGCGCATGCGGATGGGCGCATCGATCTTCGCCCAGGTCACCGAGCAGCTGGGTGCCGAGGTTCCGGACCTTGACGATGCGGCGCGGCTCACGGCGCTGTGCGCAGCGCTTGCGAAACTGCGTGGCCAAGACCTGGTGCTGGCCTATCACGACCGCTCGGATGGCGGCCTGTTCGCGACCGTGTGCGAGATGGCCTTCGCGGCGCACGTTGGCGTGACCCTGAACCTCGACATCCTCCTGACCGAGGGCGAGCACGCCTCGGACTATGGCGATGCGAAGAACTGGGCCGAACAGGTCCGCGGGCGCCGCGAGGAACTGACGCTGCGCGCCCTTTTCAACGAGGAACTGGGCGCGGTCATCCAGGTGCGCCGCGAGACCCTCTCCGCGGTGATGTCGACGCTGCGCGAATTCAACCTGGGCGCCCACGCCCACGTCATCGGCAAGCCCAACGGCCGCGATGAGGTCGAGATCTACCGCGACGCCAAACGCGTCTACAGCCAGCCGCGCGCAACGCTGCAGCGCGCCTTCAGTGAGACCAGCTGGCAGATCGCGCGCCAGCGCGACAATCCGGACGCCGCCGATGCCGAGTATGCGCGAGTGCAGGACAGCGCCGATCCGGGTCTGTCGGTCAGGATTCCCTTCGACCTCGAGGAGGACATCGCCCTGCCGTACATCAATACGGGCCGGCGTCCGCGCATGGCGATCCTGCGTGAGCAGGGTGTCAACAGCCAGTCCGAGACCGCCTACCTGTTTGCCAAGGCCGGCTTTGAGAGCGTTGACGTCCACATGAGCGACCTGTTGGGCGGGCGCGCCGACCTCGTCGGCTACCAGGGCTTCGTCGCCTGCGGCGGCTTTAGCTACGGCGACGTGCTGGGCGCCGGGGAGGGCTGGGCCAAGACGGTGCTCTTCAACGCGCGCCTGCGGGAGATGTTCGGGGTGTTCTTTGCACGGCCCGACTCCTTTGCCCTCGGCATCTGTAACGGCTGCCAGATGATGGCGGCACTCGCGCCCCTCATCCCGGGCGCCGACGCCTGGCCGCGCTTTACGCGCAACCGCTCCGAGAGGTTCGAGGGTCGCCTCACCCTGGTCGAAGTCAGCCCTTCACCGTCGCTCTTCTTCGCAGGCATGGAGGGACTGCGTGCGCCGATCGCCGTCGCGCACGGCGAGGGCTATGCCGACTTCTCGCAGCAGGGCGACGTCAAGCGCGTCGCCGTGGCCTTGCGCTACGTCGATCACCACGGTGTGGCGACCGAAGCCTATCCCGCCAATCCCAACGGCAGCCCCGGCGGGCTCGCCGCCGCGACCACCGCCGATGGGCGCTTCACGATCCTGATGCCGCACGCCGAGCGGGTGTTTCGCACCGTCCAGATGTCCTGGCATCCTGACGGCTGGGGCGAATGCAGCCCCTGGGTCAGGATGTTCCGGAACGCCCGCTGCTGGGTTGCTTAGCCCCGGAATTTTTGGGCCGTCTCGACGACGCGCTTCGCAAACAGCTTCGCGGTCTCGAGATCGCCAGGCAACGGGCCTTCGTCGGGGCTTGAATCGGAGGGCGACTGGCTCATGAGCCCAGAAAACGAGCCGACGTAGTTGACGTCATTGCGCTGCGCGGCCTTGGAATTCGAAGGCATGAGCCCGGTACCCACCCAGACGCCTGAATGCTGCATGGCCAGCGTGATGAAATAGTGCAGCGTCGAGTGCTTGTCGCCGTTCATCGTGGCCGAGTTGGTGAAGCCCGCCATCACCTTGTCCTTCCACTTCTGCACGAACCACACCTTGGAGCTGGCATCGGCGAATTTCTTGAACTGCCAGGATACCGAGCCCATGTAGGTCGGTGAACCGAAGATGATCGCGTCGGCCGCGTCCAGTGTCGCCCAGTCCGCCTCAGGCAGGTTGCCCTCGGCGTCGATCGACAGGAGCGTCGCCTCGGCGCCGGCCGCGCTGGCACCGGCCAGCACGGCCTCGGCGAGCTTCTTTGTGTGGCCGTAGCCGCTGTGATAGACGATGGCAAGCTTGGTCATGGGTATTTCCTTTCGGTTTGTTGAGGAGGTGTTTCAGGTGTTTCAGGAGTTTCGCGTGGGACAGGCAAGCGGCCGTCGCTACACGGCGCGGGTCGTGATCTCGATGGTGGCGCGCATGAGCTTGTGGATCGGGCAGCGCTCGGCGATCTCCATGAGCCGCTCCCGCTGCTGCGCGTCCAGTGTGCCGACGAGTTCGATCTGCCGGGAGAGACGGTAGACGCCCTCGGCATCCACCCGGTCATCGCGCTCGACCACCACGCGCGCGTCCTCGAGCGGCCAGCCGTGACGACGCGCGTAGAGCGTCACCGTGAGCGCGGTGCATGCGGCGAGCGCCGCATCGAAGAGGTCATGCGGGCTTGGTCCGAGGTCCTCGCCACCGGCCGCGCGCGACACGTCGGTCTGGAACGTATGGCTGCCCGCGCCGATGGTGTAGGCGAGCGTCCCCGTTGCCGATTTGTTTGCATGCACGGTCATGTTCGCCATCCTTGCGCTCTAGGCGCGCCGCAATTTGTCGAGGGCGAGCGCGCCCGGACCGAACGCCGCCAGTTGCAGCATGGCGCCCATGATGGAGATGTTCTTTAGCAACTGGATCGTGTTGGCCTGATCACCCGCCGTATGGAAGACGAGGGTGACCGGGATCAGGAAGACGAAGAAGAGGAGCGCGATCGGCCGCGTCAGAAAGCCCAGCACGATGCCAAGCCCCCCGCCCAACTCCATGGCGATCGTCAGCGGCAAGAGCACCTCCACCCACGGCAGCCCATGGCCGCGCATGTAGGCCGCGGTGCCGGGGTAGCCCATGATCTTGCCGAATCCGGAGAGGACGAAGAGGGTGGCAAGCAGGATGCGCCCGGCGAGAGCGAGGAGGTCCTTGACACGGTCTTGCATGAAGTTCTCCAGAAATCGGTGTGGGCCGCTGCGCGGGGTGGGCCACGGCGGCCAGACCCTGAACGAGCGATCCGGCGCCGCCAGCAACCGACCCGGCCACAGCCGCGGGCAGCGCAGCTCGGCTGCGTTGCCCGCAGAGCCGCTATGCCAGATCGAACAGCAGGACTTCAGCCTCCTTGCCGGCGCGAATACGCACTGTCTCAGCGCTCTCAAAGAGGAGCGCGTCGCCCGCGTCGAGCGCCTGACCATTGACCTCGACACTGCCGCGTGCCACGTGCAGGTAGGCACGTCGTCCCGCCGGAAGCACATGCTCTGCCGTCTCGGAGCCGTCGAATAGGCCTGCGTAGAGGCTCGCATCCTGGTGGATCCGGACCGAGCCTGCGCGGCCGTCCTCTGAGGCGATGAGGCACAGCCGTCCGCGCTTGTCCGCGGCGGCGAAGTGGTGCTCCTCGTAGCCTGGCTCGATGCCGAGCCTGTTGGGCGTGATCCAGATCTGCAGAAAGTGCGCCGGGGCACTCTTCGAATTGTTGAATTCCGAATGGAACACGCCGCGCCCCGCGCTCATGCGCTGCACGTCACCGGGACGGATCACCGAGCCGTTGCCCATGCTGTCCTTGTGCGCAAGCTCCCCTTCGAGGACGTAGCTGATGATCTCCATGTCCCGATGGCCATGGGTGCCAAAGCCTGTCCCCGGGGCGATCCGGTCCTCGTTGATGACGCGCAGGGCGCCGAACTGGACATGTTCCGGGTCGAAGTACTCGGCAAACGAGAAACTGTGCCGCGATTTCAGCCAGCCGTGGTCGGCATGGCCGCGCTCGTCTGCCTTGCGGAGGGTGACATGGTCGGTCGTTTCAAACATTTTGAACCTCCTTTTTCCGCAATTCCAGGTGGAATCGCCTGAATGGTCGTAAGAATATACCGATTGATTCCCAAAATGAAAGACGTTACCTTTGACGAAATCATTCAATATTTTTGAATAATCATGGCCCTGTCTCTGGAGGCGTTGCAGGTCATCGATGCCATCGATCGGCGCGGCAGTTTCGCCGCAGCCGCCAAGGAACTCGGGCGGGTTCCCTCGGCGCTCACCTACCTGGTGCGCAAGCTCGAGGGTGACCTGGATATCCTGGTCTTTGACCGCCGGCCCCACCGGGCGCGCTTGACGCCGGCCGGGCTCGAGCTGTTGCGGGAGGGCCGCAACCTGCTGCGCGCGGCCGACGAACTCGAGCGCCGCGTGCAGCGCGTGGCGAGCGGCTGGGAGGTCGAACTGCGCATCGCGGTCGACGGCATGGTCTGTTTCGAAGCCGTGGCCGAACTGTTGCAGCGCTTCTACGCCAGTGCGCCAGGTACCCGCATCCGCCTGTCCACCGAGGTGCTCTCGGGGACCTGGGATGCGCTCGTCGGTCAGCGCGCTGATCTCGCGCTCGGGCTTGCGAGCGTGGTGTCTGGCAGCGCCGAGACCGCGAGCGGCTTTCTGGTGCGTCCGCTTGGCACCATCGAGCAGGTGTTCGCAGTCGCCCCCCTGCATCCGCTGGCAAGCCTGCCTGAGCCGCTCCCGCCGGAGGTGATCCGCCATCACCGCGCCGTCGCCGTGGGGGACACAGCGCGTAACCTGCCGCGCGTCACGGTGAACCTGCTGCGCGGCCAGGATGTTCTGACGGTCGCCAGCGTCGAGGACAAGATCAGCGCCCAGCTGGCGGGCCTCGGCTGCGGCTACCTGCCTCTGGAACGCGTCGCCGGCTACATCGAAGAGGGTCGCCTCGTGCCGAAACTCACCACCCTGCCGCGCCTGGAAATCGATCTCTACTATGCGGCGGCGAGCAGCGCGCGCGGCCTTGCACTGCGCTGGTTTCTGGACGAACTGGAAAATCCAGCCGTGCGGCGCGCCCTGCTCGCGCGGCCGGCCGGCGCGAACAGGGTCCCGGCGGCCCCGCCCGCTTAGGCTACAAGCCGGGTGGGATCGAAGCGGATCGCATCCGAGTACGGGAACACATCCTCGATGTAGCCCGACTCGATGCGCTCCTTGAGCCCCTGCCAGAAGGAGGCTTCGAACAGATCCGGGTGCAGCTCGAGCAGCACGGCGCGGATCGCCGGGTCGCCCAGCAGGAAGGTCTGCCATTCCTCGGGGAACACGTCGTTCTTGTGGACCGTGTACCAGGGCTCGCTCGCCATCTCGTCCTCCGGCGTGCGCGGCGCGGGGACCTTGCGGAAGTTGCACGAGGTCATGTACTCGATCTCGTCGTAGTCGTAAAACACGACGCGCTTTTGGCGTGTCACGCCGAAGTTCTTATAGAGCATGTCGCCCGGGAAGATGTTGGCCGCGGCCAGCTGCTTGATGGCGCGTCCGTATTCGTCCAGGGCGGCGCGCGCCTCCTCGGGCGTGGCGCTTTGCAGGTAGAGATTCAGGGGCGTCATGCGCCGCTCGATGTACAGATGGCGCAACACGATGGTGTCGCCCTGGTCGAGCAGCACCGACGGGGCCTTGGCGCGGATCTCGTCGAGCACCTCGGCGGCGAAGCGCGCCTTGGGGAAGGCGACGTCGGAGTACTCGAGCGTGTCGGCCATGCGCCCGACGCGGTCGTGCAGCTTGACCAGCCAGTACTTGGCCTTGACCTCCTCGCGGTCGACCTCCTTCGGATGCGGGATGACGTCCTTGATGATCTTGAAGACATACGGAAAGGAGGGCAGGGTGAACACCAGCATCACCAGGCCCTTGATCCCTGGCGCGATCGAGAGCAGATCCGAGGAGTGGTTCAGGTGATGCAGGAAGTCACGGTAGAAGAGGGCCTTGCCGTGTTTCTGCAGTCCGAGCATGTTGTAGAGCTCGAACTTGGGCCGGGTCGGCAGCATGCTGCGCAGGAACTGCACGTAGGCCGCGGGTACCTCGGTGTCGACCATGAAGTAGGCCCGCGAGAAACTGAAGAGGGCCAAGAGGTCGCGCGGATCGAAGAGGATGGTATCGACCACGAGCGGGCCGTCGGCGGCGTGGAGAAGCGCGATCGCGAACGGCCATTCGGTGTGTCCGTTGATCACCTTGCCGATGGCATAGGCCCCCTTGTTGCGAAAGAACAGCCCGCTTAGCACCTGGATCTGGTGATTCGGCTCAGGCTTGAAAGGCTGCGGGAAGCGCTCGGTGGCGGCGGCAAGGATCAGCTTCAGATCGCGCCTTAGGTCCTGAAACGGGCAGTCGAGCCTGAAATCGAGAAAGATCTGCTCGAGCGCCGGCAGCAGGCCCTGGTCGTTCGGATAATAGCTGCGATAGGCCGGAGGATCGGACTCGAGATGTTCGGTGGAGATGGTCGGCCGGATGAAGATGTACTCATTGCGGAAATAATCGCGGTGCAGGATCTTGCAGCACACGGAATTGAAGAACGTCTCGGCGCACTCGGGCTGCTTGTGGTCGATGAGCAGGTTGATGTAGTGGTACTTGACCTGCTGCCAGACGGTCTCGGGCAGGCGTTCGGTCTGAAATTCGCGCTCGAGGCGCTCGACGGTCTCCAACACGCGCTGGTCGTAGAACATGATGCGCTCGCGCTGGGCCACCTGGACCGCCTGCCATTGCGAGGTTTCAAAGCGCGTCTTGGCGGCCTGGGTGCATTCGCGAAACAGCCGATAGTGCTTGTTGAATCCCCATAGGACCACCTGGGCGATGGCGAGCGCGATCGCGCTCTGGTTGCGGCGCGTCTCCATGCCGGAGCGGCGCTCGCCCGGTGCCCGGGCGGGGCTTGGGACGGTGGTGGGTGCGAGATTCGACACGGGCTTGCTCTCTCAGAATTGGGGTGCGACACAGTATGAGCAGGGTGGGCCGGGCGCTGGCGCGCGCAACGAGCTTGTTCGACGAGCCGGCCCGGCGAGCCTGCCCGACAAGCCTGCACAACCCCGATTCTAAGGGTGATCCGCCCGGGCGCGGTGATCCGTCCGCCGGGCAGCCTGCGAAACCAGGCTTCCCAAGCCCCGGCCTGCGCCGGAATCGGAATAGGCGTCGGAGTTCACTGCGCGAGCATCCCGCCATGGCTTGACGTGTTGCCCTTCCAAGACCAGAGGGGTTCACCCAAGACAGCGCGGCAGGACCCCCGGGTGGGGATGCTGCCGCTAAAGTCGCCGCTTCACCTGCTCCGTCACGTGCAACGTGACCCGCACCACATCCCCCAGCAACCCGCGCGGTCCAGGGGGCTTGTCTCGCGGCGCTTACTCGACCTTGGCCTTGGAGCGCAGGTCGTCCAGCATGGCCTTGAACTTGGCCTGTTGCCAGCGCTGATCCTGCATGATGATCTCGGCCACGCGTGGCTTGGCCTGCTCGAAGGTGGGGATCTGGCGGTCGCGCACGTCGTCTAAGCGGATGACGTGATAGCCAAACTCCGTCTTCACCGGCGTCTGGGTGTACTGGCCCTTCTGCAGCTTGGTCAGGGCCTCGCCGAAGGCGCCGGTGTAGGCGTTGGCCGGGGCCCAGTCGAGTTCACCGCCCTTGGCGGCCGAGCCGGTGTCCTTGGACTGCTTTGCCAGTTCCTCGAAGGGCACACCGGCCTTCAGCCGTGCGATGATCGCCTTGGCCTCGGATTCCTTCTCAACCAGGATGTGGTGCGCCTTGTACTCCTTCGCCGGCATGTTCTTCAGGATCTCGTCGTAGCGGGCGTGCAGTTCTTCGTCGGTCGGCGGATTCGCCTTGAAATACTCCTGGGCGACGGCTGCGATCAGAACTTGCTGGCGCTGGCGGTCGATCTGCGCCTGAACCTCGGGATCCTTGGTCAGACCGCGACGATCGGCTTCCTGCAGGAGGATCTCGCGCTCGATCAACTGATCACGCACGGCCTGCTCCAGCTCGGGGGAATCCTTCTGCCCCGACTTCACCAGCTGAGCGACGATCTGGTCGGCCTGGGCCTTCGGGATGGGTTTGCCGTTGACCACGGCAAGGTTCTGGGCGCCCGCCGGCCCGAAGGCAAGCAGTGCGGTCGCGGCGACCAAAAACAACACCGCGCGGATGTACGTAGGCTTCATTGGGGAGAGGTCCTTGTTGTAGATGGAATGACGACCGATGGGGTTCAACTTTGCGCGGAATTCTTGGAGTGCGCGGCTTCGGTCGGGGTCAGCGCGACGATCGCCAGGGCATGTATTCTTGCCAGCATCAAATCTGCGCACGAATGATACACCAAGCGGTGGCGCGCAACGCGGCTTAGGCCCTCAAACTTCGCGGAGACGACTTCGACCCGGAAGTGGCTCGCGCCGCCCTGGGCGCCGGCATGTCCGTGGTGCAGGGCGCTGTCATCGTGAACGATGAGCCGCACGGGCGCGAGCGCCGCCTCCAGGCGCGCCTTGAGTTCGGTTTCGATCATGGGCGCCGGGGCTCGCCCGCCGGGACCTTGGCCCCGCCATCGCCAGGCTTGGGCTCCTCGACCATGTGGCGGGCGAGAAAGACGCTCTGGATGACGACGAACAGCACCGTCAGTCCGGTCAGCCCGAACGACTTGAAGCTGACCCAGATGCCGCGCGAGAGATTGAAGGCGACATACAGGTTGAGCGCGCCGACCCCCCAGAAAAACATGATCCAGGCCAGGTTCAGGCGCTTCCAGAGCGTTGGCGCCATGCGGATCCCCTGGGCTTCCATCATGGCCTGGATCAGGTTGCGTCCCATGAAAATGTCGCTCACCAAGAGCGCAATCCCGAAGATCCAGTAGAGCACCGTCGGCTTCCACTTGATGAACGCATCGTTGTGGAAGTAGATGGTGGCGCCGCCGAAGAGTACGAAGATGGCAAAGCTGGTCCAAAGCATCGGGCTCACGCGCCGGCGGCGCGCGATGAGCCAGACGATCTGCACCGTGATGGCGAGAATGGCCACAGCGGACGCAAGCAGGATCGAGGACAGCTCGGCAGGGATCGCACCGTCGCGCGAGAGGCCGCCCAGCACCGCCAGGGCAATCTCGTGCGCGCGCTGCGGCTGCGACTCGCCCGCGAAATAGGTCAAAAAGAACAGCAGGACCGGCAGGAAGTCCCCGAGAAACTTCATTTCTTTAAGGGATCAAAGCGCAACGACGCCGAGTTGATGCAGTAGCGCAGGCCCGTGGGGGGCGGGCCATCCTCAAAGACATGTCCCAGATGGGCATCGCACACGTTGCAGATCACCTCGGTGCGCACCATGCCGAAGGACTGGTCGCGTTTTTCCCGGACATTGGCCGGATCGAGCGGCCGGAAATAGCTCGGCCAGCCGCAGCCGGAGTCGAATTTCGCGTCCGATTCAAAGAGCGGCGTGTTACAGCACACGCACGTGTAGATGCCAGGCTCGTGATGGTCCCAGTAGCGCCCGGTGAAGGCGCGCTCGGTGGCGGCATGGCGCGTCACCTCGAATTCCTCAGGGGACAATTCCTTTTTCCACTCGGCTTCAGTTTTGACAACCTTCGACATGTTTTCTCCTACCTCCTCGGTTTCTCGATGAATGCATGTTGCAGGGTGCCTGTGGGGCGCCAGGCACGCCTGTGACGTCCTCGGTCTAGGACGAGCAGCTGACTTCCAGTCCGGCCGCCCACTCAGGTGCCGGCGCCGCGTAGGCTGCGTTTTCAGGCTGCTCGTCATAGGGTCGCTCGAGCACCTTCTGCAGCTTCGCCAGTTCCGAGAAGTCCTGGTTGCGCGCGTGTTGGATCGCAACCTCGGCCAGATAGTTTCTGAGCACGTAGCGCGGATTGACGGCGCGCATCCGGGCTTGCCGCCCGGCGTCCTCGCCGCCATCCTGGGCGAGCCGCGCCCGGTACAGCGCCGCCCAGGCATCGAAGGCGGCGGGCTCGAGAAAGAGGTCCCGTAGCGGTCCGTCGGCTTTCGGGTCGGCCTGTTTCAGATCGCAAAGGCGCCTAAAGAACAGGGTGAAGTCGGCATGGTTCTGCTGCAAAAGGGCGAAGAGGCCGTCCACGAGGGGTGCGTCGCCCGGGCCGGTGGGCGCAGCAAGTCCGAGTTTCCTGCCGAGGTGTTCGGCCATCGCCGCCTCAAAGGCGCCCTCGAAGGGCTCCAGCGCCGCGCGCGTCTCCTCGACGCTGCCGATGAGGGGCACGAGCGCCTGGCCGAGCGCATACAGGTTCCAGTGCGCGACCTGGGGCTGCCGGGCATAGGCGTAGCGGCCGGCGTCATCCGAATGGTTGCAGATGTGGCCGGCATCGAAAGCCTCCATGAAGCCGAACGGGCCATAGTCGAGGGTCAGCCCGAGGATGCTCATGTTGTCGGTGTTCATCACGCCGTGGCAAAAACCCAACGCCTGCCAGTGCGCGACAAGCCTCGCCGTGCGCAGGACGACGGCCTCGAGCAACGCGCGATAGCGCCCGGGTCCTCGGTCGATCTCGGGGTAGTGCCCGGCGATGACATGGTCGGCGAGCAGCGCGAGCGCCTCGGGCCGGTCGCGGTGATACCAGTGTTCGAAGGATCCGAAGCGCACAAAGCTTGGCGCGAGGCGCGTCACCACTGCCGCGGTCTCGACGGTCTCGCGGACGACGGGTGCTGGCGAGCCGATCACGCACAGGGCGCGGGTGGTCGGCACGCCCAGGGCGGCCATTGCCTCGGAGCAGAGGAATTCGCGAATCGACGAGCGCAGCACGGCACGGCCGTCACCCATCCGTGAATAGGGAGTCAGTCCCGCCCCCTTCAACTGGATCTCCCAGCGATCCGCTTCATGGCGCGCCTCGCCGAGGGTTATGGCGCGGCCGTCGCCGAGCTGGCCGGCCCATACGCCAAACTGGTGGCCCGAATAGACGGCCGCGTGCGGCTCCCCGCCAGGCAGCGGCGCATTCCCGGCAAACACCGCCAGCACCTGCGGCTGGGCGAGCGTCTCCACGTCCAGGCCGATCAGCCGGGCCGCCATGGCGCTTGCACCGACCAGGTATGGGTCCGCAAGCGGGGTCGGCAGAAGGCGCGTGTAAAACTCGCCCGGCAGGCGCGTGAAGGAATTCTCGAGCGCAAGAGCGGGCACTGCGCCCTGGTCCCCTCCAACGAGCGCGGTTGCGCCCAGGGTTGCGCCCGAGGAAGCGGACTCGGGGCAAGGGGCGAGGGGATCGGCGCAAGAATCCGCCGAGGGGTCGGCGAGCGGATCGGCCACGGGGTCGGACACGGAGTACTCCGGGTTGCTGCGACAGGGATGCTCATTCTACAGTTTTGGGCATTTCCGGTCGCACGCCTCGCAGCCGCCAGAGCGTGACCAGTGCGTTGCCACCGAGTTTCCACAGAGTTTCCAAAGCGTCGCCGCGGGCCGGCCGCAGCGCTGCGCGCTGCCACGCGAGGACCGGTGCCGATGGCGCGGCGCACCATCGAAAGGGGTTGACGCGCCGCAATGCGAGCCGCAACAATCAAGCCCCTTTCAAAGCGGACTTCGAGAGCCGATACAAAGCCAGGATGCGGTATTGCCAGGTTCCGGCACCCGTCTGGCGCAGTGCACCAAGGAGGCGCGTTCATGCACGGTCTGATGATGGGCAGTCCCCTGCTCATATCATCTTTGCTCACCCACGCTGAGCGTCACCACGGGGCCACGGAAATCGTCTCACGGCGGACCGAGGGCGATATCCACCGCTACACCTACCGGGATCTCGCCCGGCGCTCCCGGCAGGTCGCCAACAGCCTCCTTGCTGCCGGCGTGAAGCCTGGAGACCGGATCGCGACGCTGGCCTGGAACGGCTACCGGCACCTTGAGCTCTACTACGGCGTCTCGGGCATCGGTGCGGTCCTGCACACCCTGAACCCGCGCCTGTTTCCCGAGCAGATTGCCTGGATTGCGAATCATGCCGAGGACCGGTTCCTGTTTTTCGACACCACCTTTGCGCCCGTGGTCGAGGCCCTGCAGCCGCATGCGAAGACGCTGGAACGCTGGATTGCCCTGGCTGACATCGCGCGGCTGCCGAGCCCGACTGCGATCGCCGGCCTTGAATCCTACGAGGCCTTCATCGGCGGCGCGAGCGATGTGCTCGAATGGCCCCTGTTCGATGAGGGCACGGCCTCGTCCTTGTGCTACACCTCGGGGACGACCGGTGACCCCAAGGGCGTGCTCTACAGCCACCGCTCGACGGTGCTGCATTCGTATGCGGCGGCACTGCCCGACGCACTGAACCTCTCGGCCCGCGACGCGGTCCTGCCGGTCGTACCCATGTTTCATGTCAACGCCTGGGGTCTGCCGTATGCCGCGCCCATGGTCGGGGCGAAACTGGTGCTGCCCGGACCGGGACTGGACGGCAAGTCGCTCTACGAGCTCTTCGAGTCGGAGCGGGTGACCGTGTCGGCCGGCGTGCCGACCGTCTGGCTCGGCCTTCTGAACTACGTGACGGCGGGCGACCTGAAATTCTCGACGATGCGGCGCACGGTCATCGGCGGCTCGGCCTGCCCGCCCGCGATGCTGCGCACTTTCGAGGAGAACTACGGCGTTCAGGTGCTGCATGCCTGGGGCATGACCGAGATGAGCCCGCTCGGCACCGTCGGCGTGCTAAAGAACAAGCATGCCGGTCTGTCGCGCGAGGAGCAGTATGCGGTCCAGTACAAGCAGGGGCGGGCGATCTACGGGGTGGACATGAAGATCGTCGACGACATGGGGCGCGAACTGCCCCAGGACGGCGTTGCGTTCGGCAATCTCCTCGTGCGCGGCCCCTGGGTGATCCGGAGCTACTTCAAGGGGGCGGGTGGCGATCCGCTCGAGGACGGCTGGTTCCCGACGGGCGACGTCGCCACCATCGACGCCGATGGCTTCATGCAGATCACCGATCGCAGCAAGGACGTCATCAAGTCCGGCGGCGAATGGATCGGCTCGATCGACCTTGAGAACATCGCGATGGCGCACCCCGGGGTCGCGATGGCCGCGGTGATCGCGGTGCGCCACCCCAAGTGGGACGAGCGTCCGCTGCTCGTGGTGGTCAGAAAGCCCGGCGTCGAGCTGACCCGCGAGGAGATGCTCAGGCACTACGAGGGCAAGATCGCCAAGTGGTGGACGCCGGACGATGTCGCGTTCGTCGACACCATCCCGCTGGGCGCGACCGGAAAGATGCTCAAGGCCAAGTTGCGCGAGCAGTTCAAGGACTATCGCCTGCCCACCGCCTAGCGCGTGCCGGCGGCGCCAGGCGGCCCGGGAAGTTTAGGGAAAGTACCATCTACTGACGGGCCCCTCGCTGCATTAGTATCGGGGCACAACGCCGGCCCAGCCTGGCGATTCAAACCACAAGGAGACAACATGTCACGTCCCATGATGCACATGGCCATCGCAACCGCAGCCGTCGCCGCCTGTTGCGCAGCGCTTCCCGCCGGCGCCGACGAGGTGGTCAAGATCGCCTTCATCGATCCGCTCTCGGGCCTCATGGGTTCCCTCGGTCAGAATCAGCTCAACAGCTGGAAGTATGTCGTGAACCTCGCCAACACCCAGCATTGGGCCAAGGGCTACACGTTCGAGATGGTCGGTTTCGACAACAAGCTCAGTCCCCAGGAGAGTCTGACGAACCTGAAGACGGTGCAGGACCAGGGGATCCGCTACATCGTGCAGGGCAACGGCTCGGGCGTCGGGCTCGCCCTCGAAGACGCGGTGGGCAAGTACAACGAGCGCAATCCCGGCAAGGAGATCCTGTATCTGAACTATGCCGCGGTCGACCCGGACATGACCAATTCGAAGTGCAATTTCTGGCACTTCCGGCTGGACGCGAATTCCGACATGAAGATGGAGGCGCTGACCACCTACCTCGCCCAGGTCAAGGACATCCACAAGGTCTACCTCATCGACCAGGACTATTCGTTCGGTCATTCGGTCTCGAAATCGGCCAGGGAGTATCTCGCGCGCAAGCGCCCCGACGTCCAGATCGTGGGTGATGATTTCCATCCGCTCGCGAAGGTCACCGACTTCTCGCCCTACGTGCAGAAGATCAAGGCCTCCGGCGCCGACACGGTCATCACCGGCAACTGGGGCTCGGATCTGGCACTGCTCATCAAGGCGGCCAAGGATGCCGACCTGAAAGCGAACTTCTACACCTACTATGCTGCGACCACGGGCGTGCCGACCGCCATGGGCGCGTCCGGTGAGGATCACGTCTATTACGTCGCCTACTACAATCCCAACAATGAGAAGTTCGTCGGTAGCGACATCATCGAGGGCTTCAAGAAGCAGTACAACGACGACTACTACACGATTGCCACCTACAGCGGCATCCGCCTGCTCGCTGACGCCATCAACAAGACCCATTCGGCCGATCCCGACAAGGTGGCCTTTGCCATGGAGGGTGCCACGGTACAAAGCCTGAACGGCGAGATCGAGATGCGGGCCACCGACCACCAGATGGAGCAGCCGCTTGTGATCGCGAAGTGGGTCAAGGTCGACGGCAAGAAGGTCAAGTTCGACCAGGAGAACCAGCATCTGGGCTGGCTCACCGAATCGGTGCAGCCGACCTATGTCGGCGCCCAGCCGACCTCGTGTCAGATGAAGCGTCCGGCCAAGTCGTAGCGGCCCAGTGGAGAAGGCGCGGGTAACCGCGCCTTCTTTTTTGCCAGAAACGAACGAGCGTTCAAGAATTTCGTGGAATTCTTCCTGATCTCCCTTCTGAACGGCATCAGCTACGGCCTCCTGTTGTTCATGCTCTCGTCGGGACTCACGCTCATCTTCAGCATGATGGGGGTCCTGAACTTCGCCCACGCGAGCTTCTACATGATCGGTGCCTATCTCGCCTATGCGATCTCGAGCGTGCTCGGCTTCTGGGCGGCGCTGGTGGTCGCGCCACTCGCCGTGGGTCTGCTGGGCGTGCTCTTTGAGCGCTTCGCGCTGCGCCGCGTGCACCGGTACGGACCGGTGCTCGAGTTGCTCGTCACAGTCGGGCTTGCCTATATCGTCGTCGAGACGGTGCAACTCATCTGGGGGCGCGCACCGGTGGACTACCGCATCCCGGCCGTGCTCGACCGCCCGCTCTTCACGCTCTATACCACCAACTTTCCGATGTACCGGGGCTTCATGATGCTCGTTGCGCTCTTCATGCTGGGCTCGGTCTACCTGCTCCTGACGCGCACCCGGGTCGGCCTTGTGATCCAGGCCGCGCTCACGCATCCGGACATGGTCGAGGCGCTCGGGCACAACGTGCCGCGCGTGTTCATGCTGGTGTTCGGCGGCGGCTGCGCCCTGGCGGGTCTGGCAGGCGTGATCGGCGGCAATGCCTTCGTCACGCGCCCAGGCATGGCCGATGCCGTGGGCAGCATCATCTTCGTGGTGGTGGTGGTGGGCGGCATGGGTTCCCTGGGCGGCGCCTTCGTGGCGTCGCTTTTGATCGGTCTCGTCCAGACCTTCGCCGTCTCGCTCGACTGGTCGCTTGCCGGGGCCTTCGGCGACGTCGGCCTGCATGTCACGCCCGAGAGCTTTGGCTACCCGGTCTTAAAGCTCACGCTCTCCCAGGTGGCACCGATCCTGCCCTACCTGCTCCTGGTGCTGATCCTGATCTTCCGGCCCAAGGGTCTCATGGGAACGCGGGAGGATTAGGCCGACATGTCGTCCATAGTGCGCTTTCAGCCGCTGGAGCTCGGATTCGTTCTCAGCTGGACCGGCTTTGTCGTCTTCCTCGCGATCGCGCCGCTCGTGTTCCATTCGAACCTCGCGCTCACCATCCTGTCCCAGACGGGCACGGTCGCGATCGCGGCCCTGTCGTACAACATGCTGCTCGGGCAGACCGGCATGCTCAGCTTCGGTCATGCGGTCTACGGTGGCATGGGCGGCTTCATCGCGATCCACACCATGAATCTGGTGGGAGCGGGCCAGTTCTGGTTGCCCACCTCCCTGATCCCGCTGGTCGGCGGCTTGGGCGGGGCATTTTTCGGGGTGCTGTTCGGCTATGTGACGACCAAGCGCTCGGGCACGACCTTTGCCATGATCACGCTGGGCATCGGCGAGCTGGTCGCCTCGAGCGCGCTCACCTTTCCGGAATTCTTCGGCGGCGAGGCCGGCATCACCACCAACCGGGTCATGGGTGAACCGGTCCTCGGCATCACCTATGGTCCGCAGCTCCAGGTCTACTACCTGATCGCGGTCTGGCTCGTCGTCTGCACGGCAGGCATGTACGCCTTCACGCGCACGCCGCTTGGCCGCATCGCCAATGCGGTGCGCGACAATCCCGAACGCGCCGAGTTCATCGGCTACGACACCCAGATCGTGCGCTTTCTGGTCGTCATCCTCGCCGGCTTCTTTGCGGGCATCTCAGGGGGGCTTGGCGCGATCAATTTCGAGATCGTGAGCTCGGAGAACGTGGGTGCCGCACGCTCGGGCGCGCTGCTCCTGTTCACCTTCCTCGGCGGCATCGGCACCTTCATCGGCCCGATCGTGGGTGCCGTCATCTACGTGTTCTCGCTGGTGCTGCTCTCGAACATCACCCAGGCCTGGGGCCTCTACATCGGGCTCGTGTTCCTGTTCGTGGTGATGTATGCACCCGGCGGCATCTCGAGCCTGATTCTGCTCAATCTGCGCGTCGCGCGCCTTGGACATTTCAGCCGGCTCGTGCTGCCGTACGCGGTGCTGATCGCGGCGGCCCTGCCGCTCTTCCTGGGTCTTAGCACCCTGATCGAGATGATCTACGCGCTGCAGCTCGATGCCGGCAACGGCAGCGTGACCCGCATCTACGGCCAGACAATCGATGTCGCCCACGCGCCGCCCTGGATCGCAGCCGTCGTCGTCGCCCTGGCGGGCGGGCTGGCCTTTCATTTTGCGCAGCGCCGCTTCAAGGCGCGCTGGGACGAGATCCATACGGACATCGAGGCGCAACTCGAGAGGGGGCGTGCATGAACGGGGCACCCGCGGCCGCGGTTGAACTGCGCGATGTGCGCAAGAGTTTCGGGCGCGCGGAGATCATCCGTGGCGCCAATCTCCTCGTGCCCCGCGGTCAGCGCATCGCCATCATCGGGCCGAACGGCGCGGGCAAGTCAACGCTCTTTAACCTCATCTCGGGCCGCTTCAGTCCGACCTCGGGGGAGATTCTCCTGAACGGCGAGAACCTTGCAGGGCTCAGACCCTACCAGATCAACCGCAAGGGTCTCGCGCGCAGCTTCCAGATCACCAACATCTTCCCGCGCCTGACGGTCTTTGAGAACCTGCGCTGCGGCGTGCTCTGGTCGATGGGCTACCGCTACTCCTTCTGGCAGCGTCTCGACCGGCTGCGGGATGCGCGGCTGCGCACCGAGGAGGTGCTTGAGCTGATCGGTTTGACGCGCCGGCGCGACACGTTCGCGGGCCTGCTCACCTATGCCGAGCAACGTGCGCTGGAGATCGGCATCACGGTGGCCGGAGGTGCCGAGGTCATCCTGCTCGATGAGCCGACCGCCGGGATGAGCCGTTCGGAATCCGAACATGCCGTCGATCTGATCCGCACCGTCACCGAGGGCAAGACGCTGCTCATGGTCGAGCGGGACATGAGCGTCGTGTTCGGGCTGGCCGACCAGATCTCGGTGGTCGTCTACGGCGAGGTGATCGCAACCGACACGCCCGAGAAGGTGCGCGCCAACGCGCGCGTCCAGGAGGCCTACCTCGGCACACCCCAGGAGGCGCTGGCCTGATGGGTGAGACGCTGCTTGAGGTGCGCGAGCTGCACGGCTTCTATGGCAAGAGCCACGTGCTGCACGGGGTCGATCTTGTCATCGGGGCCGGCGAGATCGTGAGCCTGCTCGGGCGCAACGGCGTGGGCCGCTCGACCACCGTCAAGGCGATCATGGGCCAGGTGCAGTGCACGGGCTCGATCCGGCTTCGGGGCGAGGAGCTGCTTGGACTAAAGGGCTTTCAGATCGCCCACAAGGGCGTGGGCTACGTGCCGGAGAACCGCGACATCTTCCCGCGCCTGACGGTCGAGCAGAACCTGATCTTGGGCGAGAAGAAGCCCGGTGCAAAAAGCCGCTGGTCGCTGGCCGACATGTACCGCATGTTCCCGCGCCTGGAGGAGCGGCGCGACACCTCGGCGGGCGTGCTCTCCGGAGGCGAGCAGCAGATGCTGACCCTGTGCCGCACCCTCATGGGAGACCCGGATTTCATCATGATCGACGAGCCGACCGAAGGGCTTGCGCCGAAGATCGTCGAGCAGGTCGCGTCCTACCTGCTCGAACTCAGGCGCCGCGGCATCTCGGTGCTGCTGGTTGAGCAGAAACTCGCCATCGCCCTCGAGATCTCCGAGAGGCTCTACGTCATGGGGCATGGCGCGATCGTGTTCGAAGGCTCGCCCGCGGATCTGAAGTGCAATGCGGGGGTGCGCAAGGAGTGGCTCGAGGTTTAGCCCCGAGGTTTAGCCCGACGTATAGCCTGACGTATAGCACTCTACCTCGGGCCGGTACCGACGGCCGTTCTGCCCCCAAGGTGCCGGGGCCGGGGGCCGACAATCCACTTGCCGGAAATCGATTTATGGCCGAAAATAAAACGCTCGTTCGATTTTTTGGGGCCGCTGGCTGAATCCACTGTGCCGCCCCGCCAGACCGCGCAGTGCGCGCCCCTCAACTCTAGAGACAATCCATCATGACCGCCGAATATCACGTCCACGGCCACACGGCCGTCATCACGCTTACGAATCCGCCCGTCAACGGGCTGGGTTTCTCGACACGGCAGGGGATCGTTGCGGGCATGACGCGCGCACTCGACGATTCGGCCATCACCGCCATCGTCATCACCGGGGCCGGCCGGGCCTTCTCGGGCGGTGCCGACATCCGCGAATTCAACAAGCCGGCCGCGACCGCGGCACCGAACCTGCTTGACGTCATCGCGGTCGTCGAAGCCTCGCCCAAGCCGGTGGTGGCCGCAATGCACGCGGTGGCCATGGGGGGCGGGCTCGAGCTCGCCATGGGCTGCCACTTCCGGGTGGTTGCAACCGGCACGCAGATCGCGCTGCCCGAGGTCAAGCTGGGCGTGTTGCCCGGAGCAGGTGGCACCCAGCGCCTGCCGCGCCTCATCGGTGTCGAGCCCGCCTTGAACATGATCGTCTCGGGCTCGACCGTGCCGGCCGAGAAACTCGCGAAGACCGCCCTCATCGACGAACTCG
The DNA here is from genome assembly GCA_003136595.1 of Burkholderiales bacterium. GTDB lineage: Bacteria > Pseudomonadota > Gammaproteobacteria > Burkholderiales > Burkholderiaceae_D > BOG-994. The sequence continues at coordinate 37,057 of PLEY01000016.1, read as the reverse complement.
TCGAGGGGGATGTGGTCAAGGCGGCGCTCGCCTTTGCCGAACGCGCCGTGAGCGAGAAGCTGCCCTTGAAGAGGGCGCGTGACATCAAGATCAAGCTGCCCAACGCCGAGGCATTCTTCCAGTTTTCGCGCAACACCGTCGGGGCCGTCGCGAAGAACTATCCGGCGCCCCTGAAATGCGTCGATGCGGTCGCCGCATCCGTTCTCAAACCCTTCGATGAGGGCATGCGCATCGAGCGCGAAGCGTTCATGTACCTGGTCGGCACGAGCGAATCGAAGGCGCTGCGCCACGCATTCTTTGGCGAACGGGCAGCCAGCAAGATCCCCGACATCCCCGAAGACACGCCGACCCGCCCGATCCGCTCGGCCGCGATCATCGGTGCGGGCACCATGGGCGGCGGTATCGCCATGAATTTCGCCAATGCCGGCATCCCGGTGACGGTCCTCGAGATGAAGTCCGAGGCGCTCGAGAAGGGCCTCGCGGTGGTGCGCAAGAATTACGAGAATTCGATGAAAAAAGGCAAGCTCTCGGCCGAGAAGCTGGCCGAGCGCACAGGTCTCATCAAGGGTTCACTCGACTACGCGGACATCCGCGATGCGGACATCGTCATCGAGGCGGTGTTCGAGGACCTGGCGGTCAAGGAGCAGGTCTTCAAGAAGCTCGATGCGACCATGAAGCCGGGCGCGATCCTGGCCTCGAACACATCGACGCTGGATGTCGACAAGATCGCCGCCTTCACGAGCCGTCCCGAGGATGTCATCGGCACCCACTTCTTCAGTCCCGCCAACGTCATGAAGCTGCTCGAGATCGTACGCGGCCAGAAGACCGGCAAGGATGTGCTCGCAACCGTCATGCAGCTGTCAAAGAAGATCAAGAAGACCGGTGTTGTCTCGGGCGTGTGCGATGGCTTCATCGGCAACCGCATGATCGAGCAGTACAGCCGCCAGGCCGGATTCCTGCTCGAGGAGGGAGCGCTCCCCCAGCAGGTCGACCGCGCCGTCGAGCGCTTCGGCTTTGCGATGGGACCATTTCGCATGGGGGATCTGGCCGGCAACGACGTGGGCTGGTACATCCGCAAGCGCCGCTATATCGAAAAGCCCGGCATCGTCTACTCCAAGACCGCCGACCTTCTGTGCGAGCAGGGGCGCTTTGGCCAGAAGACCGGCGCGGGCTGGTACGACTACAAGCCCGGTGACCGCACCGCCTATCCGTCGGACCTTGTCGACAACCTCATCGTCAATCACTCCAGGGAACTGGGCATCGAGCGCCGCAAGATCTCGGATGCCGAGATCGTCGAGCGCCTGGTCTTTGCGCTCGTCAACGAGGGCGCGCACATCCTCGAGGAGGGCATCGCCCTGCGTGCCTCGGACATCGACATGGTGTATCTGACCGGCTACGGGTTTCCGGTCTACCGCGGCGGCCCGATGTTCTATGCCGATACGCTTGGCCTGCCCAACGTGCTCGTGGCGATGCACCGCTATGCAAAGGGTCGCCATGGCGATGCGTGGAAGCCCGCGCCGCTGCTGGCCAGACTCGCCGCCGAGGGCAAGACCTTCAACTGACCNNGACTGACCCGACACTCAGGCAGAGCCCCGGCGCCTCTGGGTCCGGCTCTGCCCACCTCTCTGGAGACCGCTATGACCGATGCTGTAATCGTTTCAACCGCCCGCACGGGACTGGCCAAGTCCTGGCGCGGCGCCTTCAACATGACCCATGGCGCAACACTCGGCGGCCATGCCGTCAAGCACGCCATCGAGCGCGCCAAGATCGATCCGGGTCTGGTCGAGGATGTGATCATGGGCTGCGCCAACCCGGAAGGCGCCACCGGCGCGAACATCGCCCGCCAGATCGCGCTGCGCGCCGGCTGCCCGATCACCACCTCCGGCATGACCGTGAACCGCTTCTGCTCCTCCGGGCTGCAGACGATCGCGCTGGCCGCCCAGCGCGTCATCGCCAACGAGGGCGACGTGTTCGTGGCCGGCGGGGTCGAGTCGATCTCGTGCGTGCAAAATGAGGCCAACCGTCACATGATCGCGGAGCAGTGGCTGTCAGAGCACAAGCCCGAGATCTACTGGAGCATGCTGCAGACCGCCGAGACCGTCGCCAAGCGCTACAACATCTCGCGCGAGCAGCAGGATGAATACGGTGTCGAGAGCCAGCGGCGTGCCGCCGCGTCGCAGGCGCTCGGCCGCTTTGCCGAGGAAATCGTCCCCATGACGACCGTCATGGGCGTGGCCGACAAGGCCACTGGCATGCTCGGCACGAAGGAGGTGACGATCTCGGCCGACGAGGGCATCCGCGCTGACACCACCTATGAGGGCGTATCGAAGATCAAGCCCGCCTTGCCCGGCGGGGTGATCGCCGCGGGCAATGCGAGCCAGTTCTCCGATGGCGCGTCGGCGGCCGTGGTGACGAGTGCGAAGTTCGCCGAGCAGCATGGCCTCGTGCCACTCGGAATCTTCCGCGGCTTTGCCATCGCCGGTTGCGAGCCCGACGAGATGGGTATCGGTCCCGTCTACGCGATCCCGAAGCTGCTCGAGCGCACCGGCAAGAAGATCTCAGACATCGGGCTTTGGGAGCTCAACGAGGCCTTCGCGGTGCAGGTGATCTACTGCCGCGACAAACTCGGCATCCCGAACGAGCGCCTGAACGTGGACGGCGGGGCGATCGCCGTCGGCCATCCCTACGGCGTGACCGGAGCGCGGCTGGTCGGCCATGCCTTGATCGAGGGCAAGCGCCGCGGCGTGCAGTTCGTGGTGGTGACGATGTGCATCGGCGGGGGCATGGGCGCCGCGGGCCTGTTCGAAGTGGCGTAGGCAACTTCCGGCGGGCTGGCGGGCCGGCCGGGTTAGGTGGCGGGGGGCGGGCGGCGCCCGCGCAACGGAGCGCACACCCGGCCCGATTCAGGACCTCTCACCGGCTAACCCCTCTTAGGACGAGCGCAATGGATTCCAGGATACTCTGCCGCCGCGATATCGAGTTTCTGCTCTACGAGTGGCTTGAGGTTCTTGAGCTGACCCGCGCTGAACGCTTTGCCGAGCATAGCCGCGAGACCTTCGATGCGGTGCTCGAGTTGTGCGCGCGGCTCGCGACCGACCTGTTCGCACCGCACAACAAGAAGAACGATGCCGAGGAGCCGACCTTCGATGGGACCACCGTGCACATGATCCCCGAGGTCGGGGTGGCCTTGCAGGCCTTCTCGGCCGCGGGCTTGATGGCAGCGGGGCACGACTATCGCTTCGGGGGCATGCAACTGCCCGCGGTCGTCGAGAAGGCGGGCTTTGCCTGGTTCAAGGCGGCCAACGTCGGCACCTCGTCCTATCCCTTTCTGACGATCGGCAACGCCAACCTGCTGCTGGCCCATGGCTCGCCCGAGCAGATCGACACCTATGTGCGGCCGATGCTCGAGGGACGCTTTTTCGGCACGATGTGTCTCTCCGAGCCGCACGCCGGCTCATCGCTTGCCGACATCAAGACCCGTGCCGTGCCCGAGGAGGGCGGCCGCTTTCGCCTGTTCGGCAACAAGATGTGGATCTCCGCGGGCGAGCACGAGCTGGCCGAGAACATCGTCCACCTGGTGCTCGCGCGGCTGCCGGATGCGCCGGCGGGCGTGAAGGGCATCTCGCTTTTCATCGTCCCGAAAAAACTCGTCACCGCAGAAGGTGCGCTCGGCGAGCGCAACGACGTCGTCCTGGCCGGGCTGAACCACAAGATGGGTTATCGCGGCACGACCAACACGCTCCTGAACTTCGGTGAGGGCCGCTTTAGGCCCGGTGGCGCCGCCGGGGCCGTGGGCTTTCTCGTGGGCGAGCCCCACACGGGTCTGGCGTCGATGTTCCACATGATGAATGAGGCACGTATCGGAGTCGGGCTCGGTGCGACCGCGCTCGGCTACACGGGGTACCTGCACGCGCTGGACTACGCGCGCAACCGGCCGCAGGGCCGCCCGCTGGGCGCGAAGGACCCGGCCCAGCCGCAGGTGCCGATCATCGAGCACGCTGATGTCAAGCGCATGCTGCTCGCCCAGAAGGCCTACGTCGAGGGCGCGCTGGCCCTCTGCCTGTACTGCGCGCGCCTGGTCGACGAGGAGCGCATCGCTGTGGATAGAGGCGAGCGCGCGGATTGCACGCTGCTGCTTGACATCCTGACACCGATTGCCAAGAGCTGGCCCTCCCAGTGGTGTCTGGAGGCCAACAGCCTCGCCATCCAGGTGCATGGCGGCTACGGCTACACGCGCGACTACAACGTCGAGCAGTTCTACCGCGACAACCGCCTGAATCCGATCCATGAGGGCACGCACGGCATCCAGGCACTCGACCTGCTCGGCCGCAAGGTCGTGATGCAAGAGGGCAGGGCGCTCGCCCTCCTCGGCGAGCGCATCGCCCAAACCATCAACCGCGCGCTGCAGAAGGACGACGAGAGCGCACGCCACTGCGCCGCGCAGCTCGCCTGCCAGGTCGAGCGCATCAAGGCGACCACGCATAAGCTCCACACCTCTGGCAAGCTGCCCGTGGCCCTCGCCAATGCCAGCACCTATCTCGAGGCGTTTGGTCATGTCGTCATCGCCTGGATCTGGCTCGAGCAGAGCTTGGTCGCCCTCGAGCGGCTGGCCGGGCGTGCCGCGGATGCCGATTTCTACGAAGGCAAGCGAGCCGCCTGCCGCTACTTCTATCGCTATGAGCTGCCCAAGGTCGGTCCGCTGATGGACCTGCTTGAGGCGCTCGACGAGACCACCCTGACCATGCAGGACGCATGGTTCTAGACATCCAATTTTGGGGGACAAGATGAGCATCAAGACTTTGTTTGATCTGAGCGGCAGGACGGCACTTGTGACGGGGGGCTCGCGCGGCCTCGGATTGCAGATCGCCGAGGCGCTGGGCGAGCAGGGCGCAAGGCTCGTCATCACTTCGCGCAAGCAGGGTGAGCTCGACGAGGCGCTTGTCCACCTGCGGGGCCTGGGCATCGAAGCGAGCGCGATCGCCGCGGACCTCTCGGATGCCGCCCAGATCGAGCCCTTGGTCGCCGAAACCGTGGCGCGCTTGGGGCACATCGACATCCTCATCAACAATGCCGGCGCGACATGGGGCGCACCTGCCGAGGATCATCCCCTCGAAGCCTGGGACAAGGTCATGAATCTGAACGTGCGCGGCATCTTCCTGTTGTGTCAGGCGGTCGCCAAGGCCAGCATGATTCCACGGCGCTACGGACGCATCGTCAGCGTCGCCTCGATCGCGGGCCTGAAGGGCAACGCGCCGGGCACGATGCAGACGATTGCGTACAACACCAGCAAGGGAGCCCTGGTGAACTTCACGCGCGCGCTCGCCGGTGAATGGGGGCGCTTTAACATCACCGTGAACGCGCTCGCCCCGGGTTTCTTCCCCTCGAAGATGACCAAGGGCGTGCTGGCCCAGTTCGGCGTCGACAAGCTGGCCGCGCATGCCCCTCTGCAGCGCATCGGCGGACCCGAGGATCTGAAGGGCGCGGCGCTGCTCTTCTCAAGCGATGCCGGCCAGCACATCACCGGCCAGATCCTCGCCGTCGACGGTGGGGTCGTCGCGGTCTAGACGCATCTCACCCTGCCGCCATGGGCTATCTGAAGCTCCTCGATGCGGCCAACCCGCTGCGCCTGTGGCCCGGGGCGGAGGACAGCGCTGCGGCGTTCCTGCGCACGCCGCTCTGGTGCGACGGCCACCAGGTGGGTAGCGTCGATCCGGCGTTCTTCGCCCCCCTCCTCGAGTTCTCTGAAGTCTTCGGACCGGCGGGCGAGGCACTTGAGATCACCTGTCCGGGCCCGGTCCGACGCCGCAGCGCCGCGCTCGGCACGGTCTGCCGGCGCCTCCACGAGGCAGGTTTTGTCCGGGGCTGGCGCGAGGAGCTGCTCGCCATCGCCGCGAGCGAAGAGGCTCCGAAGCTCTTCGAGATCGAACGCGCTGCGGCGCGCTTCTTCGGGTTCCTGACGCACGCCGCCCACCTGAACGGGCTCACTCCGGAGGGCGTGTGGATCGCACGACGCAGTCCGGACAAGCCGACCGATCCCGGGCTGCTCGACAATCTGGTGGCCGGTGGCGTGGCGGCGGGGATGAGCGTCCACGAGACCCTCCTCAAGGAGGCCTGGGAGGAGGCGGGCCTGGGCGCTGAACTGATGAGCCAGGCGCATCCCGTGGCGCACATCGGCGTGTGCCGCCTGACCCCGGAGGGACTGCAACGCGAGATCCTCTACGCCCACGACCTGCACCTGCCGGACACCCTCGTCCCTGAAAACCAGGACGGCGAGGTCGCCGGGTTCCATCGGGAGCCGTTGGCGCGGGCCGCGGCGTTGGTTCAGGAAGAGGCCTTCACGCTCGATGCCGCCCTCGTGCAGATGGATTGTCTGATCCGCGCCGAGCATCCCGGGATCGGGCTCCTCGACATCGAGCGCTTCGAAGCCATCTGCCAGCGCCCCAATTGAAGCGGGTTGGGGGCACCCGTTGGTCCCGATTGTCGAAGCTGCCGGGCAGCACGATGCTTCGACGGGGCAAGGTTGGCGAGGACGCGGTTGTGGGTGGAGGGGTACCGGATCTCTTGGAAGTACCCGAAGCAGGCGTCTGCGGAGGTTCATTGCTCCCGGAAAAGGACGCCTCTGAGCTCCTGAATGAGGATCGGCGCCGTGGCTCTCGTCCACGAGCGACGCCATTTTCTGCGCCATAGGCCCGAGCGCTTACGTGGCCATCTGATGCGATCCTTTTGCGTGGCCACTAATAGGCGGACGCAGGTACGCTCGTAGATTTTCGGGTGGTCAGGTGGCGAGCCGCCCTTGCAGCCTTTCTCGCGGGTTGGGCTGTCCAGCTGGCGTTAGGAAAAGCACACGCGGTGAGCGTAGGCACCCCTGTTCCGGGGGCGACCCCCAATTCCTGAATGGCGCTTGCGCGGAGCGGGTCCCTTGTTGTGTTTTGATGTTTCTTGCCGTATCTTCGCCACGGTATCGACTTTCAGGAGTCTTAGCATGCGTTCGATTTGCCTACTTCCTGCATTGTTTGCGTTTGCGGGGACGCTGGCAGTGTCCGCCGAGCCGGGACCGGAGTGCGCACCTGTCCTAAAGGCCATGGCGAAGACCCTGCAGTCCGATCACGCGACGGTTACCACGATGGACAATCGCACCACCAACGGGATTACGGCGGGGGGAGTGAATTATCTGCAGTTCGACGGCGGCTGGAGAGTCAGTCGGATGTCGCCCAAGGACAATCAGCAGCAGTCAGAAGAGAACCTGCGGAACGCGAAGAGCTATACCTGCCAGGCGCTACCGGACTCGTCCGTCGATGGTACTGCTGTGGCCAACTACAAAGCACGCACCGTAGCGCAGGAAGCCGTGGTCGATTCAATCATATCGATTTCCAAAGCGACGGGCCTTGCCCTTCGCGTCGAGAACACGATCGATACGGGCGACGGCACCAAGAAAAGCTACAGCACCCGGTACACCTATGAGGGCGTGCGAGCTCCCGCGGTGCAAAAGTAAGGCCTTGGCGAATTTCCGCGAATCTTGTTAGCCACCAACACGCTCGGCGACTGTCAGTGGTGGTTCGACAGCGAGCACCCGGGCCACACCCGCAAGACCAAATCAATGCGGCCTTCACGCCGGAGCGTCGAGGCCGTTGAATTGGGTTGCTGAAACGGGGTGCCACCCTCATAGATGGTTCCAGCGACACATGCGCGCTGCCTGGCGAAGAACATACCCCAAGCTGAGCTGTCGATTCTGCCCGGCCAGGGTCGTGTCGCCCTGGTTGCCGCCCATCGGGACCGGGTCCTGGCACAGGCCCTAGCCCTGCTGTCTGGCGAGCGCTAAGCCGCGCGCGCTATGCAGCCTGCCAGAGTCCGACGGTGGTGCCCGTCGGATCGCTAATCCATGCAAACTGCCCTGTGGGAATGGTGATGGGACCCACCAGGACTTGGGCCCCCAGATCCTTGGCCTTCGCGATAGAGGCGGCGATGTCAGCCACACCGATGTAGACGACCGTGTAGTTCGAGGGTTCGTGGCCGAGGGCATTCAGATGTCCAGTCAGTCCTGCCCCCTCGATCATCTTGACGGGACCGTCGTCGATCGTCCAGCCGAAGAGCGCGCTGTAGAAGGACCTGGCCCGGGCGGTGTCGGTCCCACCGATCTCGAAGTGCACGACGGTATTCATTGGATCCTCCTCCAGGAGCCGTTCATCGAATATTACGGCCAGACAGCCGCAGGACCGCCTCGCTGCCTGAGCCGGGACGATGCACACTCACGGCATTCCCCGCGCGATGACTTGCGAGGTCGGAAATGGTCCAAAGGGGGCTCGGCATGGCTCATCTCATCCAGTGAGTGATTATGGTTCGATCTCGGCAGTTCCTCAAGCCCCCGAAAAGGGCAGGGCGTGCTGGGGCAAATCGACCCGGTCGCTCTGACGGGGCGCGGATTGTAGAGGACCGAGGTGCCCACGAGGGCGCCGCGATCAGCGCGAGAGGTTGTGGCGTGCGCATGCGAGCAAATGAACGAATGAGCGAATGAGCAAACGAGTGGACCATCGAGCGAGCAAAAGGGGCACACAAACCTTCTGCGCTGCTGGCGCGCCCGGATCGAGCCTCACTTCTGACTCGCCAGGGCAGAGTCTTCGGGAATGGACTGCAGACATACAACCAGAAGCCGCTCTGGTCATTGGCGAACAGACTCTTGAAATCAACCAGCCGACATCAACCAGCCGAATTTATCGGACCTTGGATCCGAGATTGCCTAGGGCCATGACAGGGGAGGCGATACAACCGGAGATAGCCTTGAGCGCTTTCCAGGAGGCTTCGCCAATCGACACTCTCGCGAGTCCCGGCGAAGACTGGTAGGACAATGACGAGGCTAGCGGGCTAGACTTGGCTGCTCGGAGCAGGGCCCATACCGGCGGCGGATTAAGCTCACGGAATCCGCTCGCAGACTTTGCGGATGGAATGTGCCCTTAGAACGTGCCCACGACTTGATCCCTGGCGGCAATGGCTGTGGCAACGCCTTCGTGCGGTAGTTGTCGCCGATAAGGGGCTTACACGTCCCTGTTCCCGCCCCGACCTGGTTTAGTTGATTTGCGCGCGAAGCATTTGGCGAAACGGATCTCCTCAAGTGCGCCCGCCGACTAATCCAGCACCGCCTGCGCTGCTGCTTCTTGAGGAGTCGAAAAGCCCGATCGCTGCAGCTCGCAGAGCAGGACCGCTTGTGCCCCCTCACATTCCAGGGGGGCCACAACGCAGCGCGCGCGGCGCGCGGCTCCGGTACCGAGCCATGGGCCGTTAAGTCTTGCCGGGCTTGGCAAACGAGATGGACACTCTCTTGTAGAGCGGCGAGAAGCCCTCTTCGATCGGCACGAAAAACCCGACCAGCTGGCCGTTGGAGATCACGAGGTAGGCTGACACGGGATCCTTCCCCTGAATCGTGAAGTCCGCATCGACCGGCTTGTAGACCCGGCCTTCGACAATCGTCCCCACCAGTTTCCAGTGGCTGCCACGCGGCAGCGTGCGCTCATAGCCAGTATCGAGCGTGATCGACTGGGCCTGCTCGAGGGTCAATATCGGGTTCTCCGGCGAGTCCGGCGGGCTGAGCGTCGTGTGTACGACGTCGACGGCGATGATGCTCTGACAGGCAGCAAGCATGAGGCAGGTCAGGACGAGCGCCCCGACGCGGGCGAGGTGCCGGGACGGAGGTTGATTCAAAATCTTGGACAAGGAGGTCTCCTGGAGTGATCAGACGCGCGGCCGGTACGGCGTGGATCTGGCCTGCGCTCGCGCACATCTTGCCGAAGCGTGGCCCGAGGGTAAGGGAAAACGTCCCCAAAAGAAACCGGGAGGAGGTCCCAGCGCCCCTCGCCCCGGATCAGGCCAGCGAGATGACCGGCCAGCCTCTTAGGGCCGCCAGCGCCTCGAGGGCCGGATCGGGATCGACGGCAATCGCCTCCTTGACATACGACAGGAGCGCCCGGTCGTTGATCGAATCGCTGTAGAAGCGTAGCACCTCCAGATCGCCGGCCGAACGCGCGCCGGGAAGGGCTCCGCTCGCGAGCCATTCTTCGAGACGCACCACTTTGCCGCTGCGCATCGCGGGCATCCCGGAGATGCGACCCGTGAGCCGGCCGACGCGAGACTCCGGCTCGGTCGCAATCAGGTGTTCGATGCCGAATTCGCGGGCGATCGGCGCCGTGATGACGCGGTTGGTGGCCGTGATGATTGCAAGCGTATCCCCGGCATGGGCGTGGGTCGCGACCAGCGCGCGGGCGGTGCTCGTGATCGCCGGACGGATTGCTTGCTCGAGGAACTGTGCAACGAGCAGGGATAGCTCGTCTTCGTCAAGGCCCACGAGCGTCTGGATGAAAAACTCGCAGAACTCGATGTCGATCTCGACGACCTGGCTGCGATAGCGCTCCTCCATGCACGCGGCCAGCGCACTGTAGCGGATGCGATCGAGCCGGCCCTGATCGATCAGGAATCGGATCCAGGCCTGGTTGCTATCCACGCGGATGAGCGTATGGTCGAGATCGAAAAGAGTCAGGCGTGGCATCCTGGGCGCAATCGGCAAGAGGAAGGTCGGGGGCGGGCAGGGCATCCAGCAAGCGAGGGCGGGGACCGCGCGGGGCCTGAGGATAGCAAAAACCGATGGCGCGTGCGTGCCAGTGGGCGACCGTGCAAGGGGTGGGTGAGCGGAGATCCCCGGTCGGAGCACGGTCTGGCGGGCTCCGGAGGACTCGATCCATAAGTCGGTTCGCGCCAATTCTTGTAAGCTCCCGCAGCTTCTGCCGACGAATGAGACGAGTTCAGTTGAAGTCCTGCCGTAGTGATGGTGTGGCCGGGGCATGTCCGGGTTGTCTCCGCGCTGTCTCCGGCTTGATCGGAGCTGCTGTGCCCGTATCGAGGAGTGTTCCATGAAGACCAGAAGACAATTCATGCTGTCGGGTTCGGCTGCGCTGGCTGCCCTGGCTGCGTCTGGCGCCGCCTCCTGGTGGTTTGTCCCGGCCCGCGCGGGCGAGGTCTTTGCCGTCACCCACAGCGAGGCGGAATGGAAACAGCTCCTTTCGCCCCTGCAGTACTCGGTATTGCGCCAAAGCGGCACCGAACGTCCGTTCACGAGCGCGCTTCTCGAAGAGCACCGGCGCGGCACGTTCATCTGTGCGGGATGTCAGCTGCCGCTGTTTTCATCGACCACCAAATACGACAGCGGCACCGGCTGGCCCAGTTTCTGGGCGCCGCTCGAGAACGCCATCGGTACGGTGACGGACACCACGTTCGGGATGGTCCGAACGGCCGTCCACTGCCAGCGCTGCGGCAGCCATCTCGGCCACGTGTTCAACGACGGCCCGAAGCCGACGGGCTTGCGCTATTGCATGAATGGCGTCGCGCTCGGTTTCACCCCCGCAGCGGGCTAGAGGCTCGCCGAGCCGCGCAGCCCGGGCGCGCGCCAAGGCCCCCGCCCGGTGCCGGGGGGCGGTACGCTGCAACGCGGGCCGGACCGGCCGGACTCCCGGGCCGTGTCCAAGTGCCAGACCGGGCACGTCGCTTCGGCACGGACCCAGCGCCGGACGGCCACCGGACGACCACCNNGACCACCAGACGCGCACCAGACCCACAAACAGACACTACTGTATGGAGTTGGGTTAGAATCGGTCGCAATCGCGTGCTGGCGCCACATGAAGCGCGCCACGAGGCGCGACTGCCGCAGGCGCGCCATCTGCCCCGACCAACCCGCATCGCCACCCCTTGCCGGATGTGACCAATTCGATCGCCTTTCGGGATGACATTCCCTTCATCAAGGACCTCGGCATCGAGTTCCTCGAGGCAGGGGAGGGACGCGCCACCATTGCGTTGGAGCTCGGCCCGCGCCACCTGAACAGCTGGAACGTGGCCCACGGGGGAGTCATCATGACGCTGCTCGATGTGGTCATGGCGGTCGCCGGCCGCTCGCTGGACCCCACCGCGGGCGGCGGCGTCACGGTCGAGATGAAAACCAGTTTTCTGCAACCGGGTCTGGCGGGCACGCGACTTATCGCCACCGGCCATGCCTTCCACCGCTCCACGACCATGGCGTTTTGTGAGGGCGAGGTGTGTGACGGCCAGGAACGCCTCATCGCCAAGGCGCTCGGGACTTTCAAGTACATTCGCAAGAGACCGGGAGCGCAGCCTGCTGAGGGCTGAATTGCAATCCGGCACCCCATTCGATACCTATAAGGAGACACCATGGATCAGAACTACCGGCGCATTGTGCTGGCCTCCCGCCCAAGCGGCTGGGTCACCCCCGATAACTTCCGCCTGGAGACCGTCGCCCGCGTGCCGCTTGCGGAGGGCGAGGTCCGCGTGCGCAATCATTATCTGTCCCTCGATCCCTACATGCGCGGGCGCATGAACGACGTCAAGTCCTATGCCGAGCCCCAGGCGCTGGGTGCGACGATGGTGGGCGGCACGGTCGGCGAAGTGGTCGAATCCCGTCATGCGCGCTTTAAGGTGGGCGACCACGTGCGCGGCATGCTCGGCTGGTCCGAGGAGGGGGTTTCTGACGGGGTCGGCCTGTCGGTCCTGGATACCCGCGCCATACCCCTGTCGGCCTTTCTTGGAGCGGTCGGCATGCCCGGCATGACCGCCTGGTATGGCTTTCACAAGATCCTCGAACCCCGCGCCGGCCAGACGCTGGTGGTGAGCGCGGCCGCGGGCGCCGTGGGCAGCGTGGTCGGACAGTTGGCCAAGGCGGCCGGGATGCGCGCCGTGGGGATTGCCGGCGGCGCCGAGAAATGCGAGTACGTCACGCGCGAACTCGGGTTTGATGCCTGCGTCGACTACCGCACGGCGCATGGCGCACGGGAACTGGCGGGCCTGTTGGCTGCCGCGGCGCCCAAGGGCGTCGACGCGCATTTCGAGAATGTCGGGGGCGACGTCCTGAACGCTGTCCTGTCGCGGCTCAATCCGTTCGCGCGCGTGGCCATCTGTGGCCTCATCACCGACTACAACAACGCACAGGGCGAAACTGCCAAGAGCGCCATCCAGAATCCGGCGATGTTTCTGGTGGCCCGNNGAAGCCTTCATCGGGCTGCTCGCCGGCCGCAATTTCGGCAAGCAGCTGGTGAAACTGGTCTGATGGCCCCGGGCGCGCCCGGCCGCCTCTGCGGCTTCCGGCGCCGGGTTGCGGCTCGCGCCGCGCTTTCCTTCGCAAAGTGATCCCATGCGTCCGATTCTCCATCACTATCCCAATTCGCCCTTCGCCGAGAAGATCCGCACGCTCCTCGGGTTCAAGAAAATCCCGTGGACCTCGGTCTTGATCCCCGTGATCATGCCCAAGCCGGACGTCGTCGCCCTGACAGGCGGGCACCGCAGGACACCGATCCTGCAGCAGGGTGCGGACATCTACTGCGATACCGCGCTCATCACCCGCGTACTCGAGGATCTCGCGCCGGAACCCACGGTGTTTCCGGAAAGTAGCGCGGGACTCGCGCCGATCCTGGCCCAGTGGGCTGACGCGACGCTGTTTGGGACCGCGATTCCTTACACCATGCAGCCGGCGGGATTCGCATACGCGATGGCCGGCCAGCCGCCGGAAGTGCAGAAAGCCTTCATGGCCGATCGGATGGCGTTTCGCGGCGCGCTGCCGCGCCTGCGGGTGCCGGAGGCGACCGAGGCCCTGAAGGTGTATCTCGGCGAATTCGAGACGCTGCTCGCCAAGGGCCAGCCCTGGCTCCTCGGCCCGGAGGCCTCGATCGCCGACTTCTCGGTGTATCACCCGCTCTGGTTCGTTGCGCGCGGCGGACCACCGGCTGCGATTCTCGAAGACTACCCAAGGCTTCGCGCCTGGCGGGAACGCATTGCTGCCATCGGTCATGGAGAGTTCGATCGGATGGAGTCGGGCGCGGCCGTGGCCCTGGCGGCCGCCTCGACCCCGAAGCCGCTTGATCCGGCGGATTTTCAGGACACGCACGGGCTGGCGTTCGGCACCCCGGTGACGATTGCCGCCATCGACTACGGCTGCGATCCGGTGGCGGGGGAGTTCGTGATCTCGCGTGCCGATGAGATCGGGCTGCGCCGGGTCGATCCAAGAGCGGGAACCGTCGTCGTGCATTTTCCGCGCATCGGCTTTGAGATCCGCAAGGTCGAGGCGGCATGAGCGGGCTCACCTTTCGTATGGCGCGTCTTGACGACCTCGGCGGAGTCGACGTGCACGCCATGCTCGCCCTTAGGGCCGTCGTGTTTGTCCTCGAGCAGCGTTGCCCGTTTCTCGATCCCGACGAACTCGACCTCTGCTCCTTCCATCTGCTCGGTCGCGCGGCCGACGGCCAACTCGCCGCCTACCTGCGCATCGTCGATCCCGGGCGCAAGGCTCTCGAACCCGTCATCGGACGGGTCGTGACCCAACCCGAGCGGCGTGGCCAGGGCCTGGGTATCGCGCTCATGCAGGAGGGCATACGGCGCTGCCAGGGGCTCTGGCCCGGACAGGGGATCAGGATCGGCGCCCAGCATCGTCTGTTGCACTTCTACGAGAATTTCGGCTTTGCGAGCGTAGGCTCGGTCTATATCGAAGACGACATCCCACACATCGAGATGCTCCTGCCCGCCACGGCGGCGGCCGAAGAGGCATCTCCCCTATCCATGGAACGATCCATATGAAAACCTTCAAGGGGCGCATCGCTGTCATCACCGGTGCAGGCAGTGGCTTTGGCCGCGAATTCGCGCGCATCGGCCACCGCCTGGGCATGAAACTCGTGCTGGCCGATGTCGAGCCCAACGCGCTCGCGCAAGTGGCGGCCGACATCGAGAAGGACGGCGGCGAGGTGCTCGCGCAGGTCACCGACGTCTCCAAACCCGAGGCGGTCGAGGCGCTCGCGGCGGCGACCATGGCGCGCTTTGGCGCTGTGCACCTGCTGTTCAACAATGCGGGGGTCGGCAGCGGCGGGCTCGTCTGGGAGAATTCGTTGGCCGACTGGCATTGGGTGCTCGGCGTGAATCTCTGGGGCGTCATCCATGGTGTGAAGTTCTTTACGCCGCTCATGCTCGCGGGCGCGCGCAGCGATCCCGACTATGAAGGCCACATCGTCAACACCGCCTCCATGGCCGGCATCCTGAATGCCCCGAACATGGGGATCTACAACGTCTCCAAGCACGCGGTGGTCGCGCTCACCGAGACGCTCTATCAGGATCTGCGCCTCGTCGACGCACCCATCAGCGCCTCGGTGCTCTGCCCCTATTTTGTACCCACGGGCATCAGTGACTCGCATCGCAACGCGCCACCGGAGGTCGCCAATGCCGCCCCGACCGCGGCGCAGCGGGCCGGACAGGCACTGTCGAACAAGGCGGTCTCCTCCGGCAAGGTCAGCGCCGCAGAGGTCGCCGAGCGCACGTTCGAGGCGGTCGGTGCCGACCAGTTCTACGTGTTCTCGCATCCCCATGCCCTGGGCAACGTGCAGCGCCGCATGGAGGACATCGTCGCGATCCGCAATCCGAGCGACCCGTTCGCCGCGCGTCCGGAAGTGCGCGAGATGCTGCGCGCCTCCTTCAAATCAGAGGGTGGCCACTAGCATGCCGGCCGCGATCACTTCCGGGCAGTACGCAGCACTCGGCAATGGCATGCGCCTGCATTATGCGAGTGCGGGCGAGGCAGGCATGCCCCTTTTGCTGTTCGTGCATGGCTTTCCCGAGGCCTGGTTCGAATGGGAACAGCAGCTCGCGGCCTTCGGCACCGAGTACTTCGCCGTCGCACCGGATCTGCGCGGCTTTAACCTGTCGGGCAAACCGGTGGGCGTCGAGCATTACCGGCCCAAGCACATCGTCGACGACCTCAGGCTTCTCATCGCCCACCTGGGTTATCGCGATGCGAGCGTCGTCGCCCACGACTGGGGCGGTGCGATCGCCTGGAACCTGGCGATCTTTCTGCCCGCCCTGGTGAGGCGGCTTGTGATCATCAATGCCCCGCATCCCTATCTCTTCATGCGCGCCCTCGCCAGCGACCCTAAACAGCAGGAGGCGAGCGCCTACATGAACTGGCTGCGCGCTCCAGGCTCGGAGAGCGCCCTCGCCAAGGACGACTTCAAACGCCTCGATGCGCTCTTCGAGGGCCACGGCGAGCCGGGTCACTGGTACACCGCTGCCGAGCGCGCGCGCTATCACGCCATGTGGTCGGTACCCGGCGAGGCGGGTAGCGCGCCGCTTGCCGGTTCGGTCAATTACTACCGAGCTTCGCCGCTGCATCCGCCCATCCCCGGTGACAAAGCGCCGCCCACCCAGGCGCTCGATCCCAAGGACTGGTGCGTCGCATCACCGGTACGCGTCATCTGGGGTGAGCGCGATACCGCGCTTGGGGTCCAACTGCTGGACGGACTTGAGGATTTCTGTCCCGATCTGAAGGTCACGCGCATACCTGAAGGTTCCCACTGGGTCGTCCACGAGCAGCCCGAACGGATCAACGGGCTGATCCGCAGGGCGCTGGACGATTGATGGGCCGATAGGGTGGGGACGATCTTTCTGGTTCGTCACGGTCAGGCCGCGTTTGGCACGGACGACTACGACCGCCTGACGCCGACCGGTTTCCAGCAGTCGCGCCTTCTGGGTCAGCACCTGGCCGCGCGCGGTATCGCCGTTGACGCCGTAATCACGGGCACGCTCCGTCGCCAGGTCGAGACGGCAGAGGCGATTCTGGAAGGCATCGGTGCTGCTCAGCCGCGCCCTGATCCTGTCATCGAGCGCAAGGCGGGCCTGAATGAATACGATCCGCGTGCGCTCGTGTTCGCCCTGACCGGCGCGCACCCGCCTGACGACGAGCGCGCCGAGCGCCGCGACCCCGAGGTGGTGCGCAGCCACTTCCGGCTGCTGCGCGAGGCGCTTCTGGCCTGGGCCGAGGGGCGCACGTCGCCCGCCGGCATGCCGGACTGGGCGGGTTTCCAGTCTGCTGCCGAGGACGCCATCGTCTGGTCGCGCGAGCGCTTTCCTGAAGGTAACGTGCTGGTCGTGAGTTCCGGCGGGCCGATCGCGGCGATCGTCTGTGCCGCGCTCCTCGCGCCGCCCAAGACGGCCGTCGAACTGAACCTGCGTATCCGCAATACCGCGCTCACCGAGTTCGCGACCAACGCGCGCCGTCACCACCTGGTCTCGTTTAACGCCATCCCCCATCTCGAGCAGTCCGGGGAGGCGGGACTCGCCACGTACGCATAAACCACGCTTCGCAATCGATGCATCGGCTGCAGGATCCAGGCCCAAAGGCGCGTGGCGTGCGGCATGCCATTTTGTGACACGCGCACGCATCGAAGTCATGGCGACGAGCGCGATGGAGTCGACCGAGCGCCCTTCGGATCGGAGCCTCCCCCCGAAATCGAGATCAATGCTGCGCCGCGGAATCTGGATCATTTTTCGGATCCATCCTTTCAGATCGTTAGTGCGCCAGTGGGATATCTCAACTATTGTAGCGAGGGGACTTCCACACAATGGCCAAGATAATTGGAGACAAAGATGGCGAACTATTTGACGGTTATTCATGAGTGCAAGGATTTCGCGACCTGGAAGAAGGCATATGACGAGGATGCCCCGAATCGCGCAGCGGCCGGTCTCACCGAAATCCACCTCTTGCGCGAACATGAGAATGCCAACCTGGTAGCGCTGATGTTTGGCGGCCGTCAAGTCGGTCATGCCAAGCAATTTGCTACCTCGCCGAAATTGGCGGCGACCATGATGGCCGCAGGAATCATCGGAGTGCCACGGATTCGGGTTCGCCATGGTGAATATCGGCGCGCCACTGCTCACAAATACGCGACGATAACAGTGGCTGTTCGTGACCATGAGACCGCGCAGCACGCTTATGCGATGGATGCGGCGAGCCGCAAGGATGCAGGCCTCACCGACCTGGCCGTCCTGCAACTCGAGGATGATCCGAACAACTTGCTGATCCTCTGGGCCGTGAGCGATGTCGCCCGTGCCACCGCATTCTTCGACTCGCCCGCGCTGGCCGAACATATGACCCAGAATGCAGGCGTCGCCGGCCCCCCTGAACGCCACTTCTGGAACGCCTAAGGGCACGCGGTTCGTTCACGAATTACTCCGGGTTTCGCACCGTTACCCACCCTTGCAACGGCGCTTCTCAAATCGAGAGCGGAGAGGCCTGGACTGCCATGGCGGGTCAAATGCTCCGTGGGTCGGGTCGATGAACGGTGACGGTTGCACGATCCGCGCCGATCATTCTCCTCGGCCCGGGACCGTCCGCCAGGTCCACCAATCCGGCGCGGCTCGAACGTCACCACGAGCCCCCGAGCCGGCGGGTCCGGCGAGGGAGCCGTCCGGCTCGTCAAGATTACGCCATCTGCAGTGATGCGTAGGGCGACGGCCCATCGCAACGACCCTTCGTACCTACCCTTCGCGAATCGATTCCGGCAAGTGCGGCGCGACATCGGCTTTCAGCGAATGCAACGTCGTGCCGCGTTCATCTCGAACCGTGCTTGGTGTCGGCCCGAACCCGGGCGATTTGGATGAGTTCATGACCGCGTAATTGCTGTCCCGAGTGTGGCCGCCATCAACTTGCTGCAGTGCAAGAGAAACTCTCGGCCCATGGTCGGGAATCCAGTACCGGGCCCGGCTTTCTGGAGAATGCTCCTTACTTTGCGCCCTGTGGTCGGCATCGGCTTCTGCGCGCCCCGGGTCCGGCCCTCGCGCTCCTGCGACACCTCGCAACGGGGGTGAGCTGGGCTCATCAGGCCGCTTCTGGGGTGCGGTCGGCATGGACCGCGGAGAAGGTGATCTCAATCTCGGCGCCGTCACTCAGGTATTTCGCGAAGGCAGAACCCCTGGCGCCGCCCGACCCCCCCGGCTGAAGGCCGGCGCGTGTCGGGCAGCTCTTTCGCCGCTATGATCGCCAAGGGTTGGCCGGTCAAGCAGAAGTCTGAACGGCGGGCTCGTCCGTCTTGACGGCCGGCGCGCGGGCCTCGGCTTGGGTGCCCGTCCAACCCGGCACGTGCTCGCGACTCTCTGGATGCTTATCTGGATCCTTATCGAGGGCCGCCTGCAGCAGCCCGAAGATATCGCCGAGTGTGATGTTCATCAGCCTGGCGAGATCCGCATTCAGCTTCGCCTCCGACACGGATGCGGGCGATAGTGGAATCGGTGTGGTGGGCCATGGCGGTACGTTGACCTCACTTGCGAGGTCCGCTGCTGGCGGCGCCTTCACTTGAGCCTCGAGGTGAGCTGCGGGCTCTGCCTTCGCTTCACTACTTGCATCGACCGCGAGCTCAACGGGTAGCACCTTCGCTGCAGTCACCGGATCGACGGCTGGGAAAGCGGGGTGCTGCGTCGCGACCACGGCGTGCGGTTGCGGCGCGATCTCAGGCTCAGACCGCGCCACGGCCGGCACGCTGGGTTGCTTGGTTGAATGCTGGGAACCCTTGGGCGCAGGCGCCCCTGGTCTGAGCAGCACCACCAACACCAGGGCAAAAACCAGCGTCGTTCCCCCCAAGAGGCCAAAGACGAGGGCCGGACTCGCGTGTCGCACGAACCCTAGGTAGAGCCCCAGTGCAAGCAACACGATGCCGGTCCCCATGAGGACCAGGCAGATCCGCCTGATCGCGATCTCATGCCGCATCACGTCAGCTACCGGAGATTTGGCATCGACCATCAATGAATTATGCGTGGCGCCCATGGGTCGTCAGTACGATGGCGCACGGACACCCTGCCTCACCAAAAAGATACTGCCGAGTGCAGGCGCACGCGACCGCCTGTGTAGGGCTGTTCATTCCGGGCCGCCGCATCCGCTTGCCCGCGGCAGCCTCGAACAGAATTCCTGAGGCTTGCAGAATGCGACCAGAGTGCACTCTGTGACCGACGAAGAGAAATCACTCGGCACTCAGGCAATCGTCGCGATCGACCTGACCAAGACCTTTGGCGAGGGGGAGACCCAGGTCAAAGCAGTCAAGAAGGTGGGCTTTTCTGTGAATTTCGGCGAGATGCTGTTCATTGTCGGGCCCTCCGGAAGCGGCAAGACCACCTTGCTCAGCATGATCTCGGGGATCCTGCGTCCCACGTCCGGCTCTGTCACCGTCAAAGGTGTCGAGCTATGGAATGCGAGCAAAGATGAACTCGCCGACTTCCGGCTGCATACGATCGGCTTCGTCTTTCAGGACTACCACCTCTTTCCGCGCCTCACGGCGGCCGAGAACGTTGCGATTCCGCTGCTCCTTCAGGACCGCGATTGGGCGGAGTCGATCGTGGCCGCGAACCATTGTCTCGATGTCGTGGGTCTGAAGGGGCGTGGCGACACGCTGCCCCTCAAGTTCTCCGGCGGCGAGCAGCAGCGGGTCGCGATTGCACGCGCCATCGTGAGTGCGCCGGAGATCCTGGTCTTCGACGAGCCGACCGCCTCGCTCGACGGTGACACGGGGCGGATGATCATTGCCTTCGTGAAGACCCAGGTGCTAAACCCCAAGCGCGCGATCCTGATCGTCACGCATGATGCGCGCATCAACGAATATGCCGACCGAATCCTCCATATGGAGGACGGCCAGATCACCGGACTCGCGAAAGGGACAGAGTGAGGAACAAACTCATTTTCTCCCTCGCGATCGTGGGCGTGCTGGCCGGTCTGGTCGCGGCGTTCATCTTTGGTCTCGAGCGGCGGGCGCAGCCCCCGGTGTTCCCGCCCGCGACGAGCCCCTATGTGACGTCGATTTTCGCCAACGGCATCATCGAGAGCGACCAGACGAGCGGCTCGAACATCAACGTCTACCCGGAAGTGTCCGGCCCCGTGACACAGGTGCTGGTGAAGGAGGGGCAGACCGTCGGGGCGGGCGCAGCGCTCCTGAAGATAGACGACTCGGTCCAGAAGAAGACGACCGCACAGTTGCACTCGCAGGCCGAGGCGGCAGGGGCCCTGCTCAGTGAACTCAAGGCCCAGCCGAGAAAGGAGACCCTGGCGATTGCGAGCGCGCAGGTGGTCTTGGCCGAGGCCAACGTCAAGGCCGCCCGCGACCAGTACCAGAAGGACCGCGCAGCCTACGATGCCGACGCACACTCCATCAGCAAGAGCGTGCTGGACATGGCCGAAGACGCGCTCCTGCAGGCCGATGCAGGGCTTCTCGTTGCGCACAAGCAATTCGACCTGACCAAGGCGGGCGCATGGAGCTATGACATCCAGAACCAGCAGAAGACCTATGATGCGCTCAACGAGGCTTACGAGGCTGCCGATGCCCTGCTCGTCAAGTACACGATCAAGGCGCAGAACGACGGGGTCGTGCTGGCTCTCAATGCGACGGCGAGCAGCTATGTGTCGCCCGAGGGTGTCTACGACACGTATACGCAAGGGCAGGATCCGGTCCTGGTCCTCGGGCCGCCCCAGGAGTACCTGGCCGTGCGCTGCTTCGTCGACGAGATACTCGTGTCACGGCTGCCCAATGCGCTAAGCATCCGCGCGCAGATGTCGGTCCGCGGCAGCGACATCAAGGTGCCTCTGGAATTCGTCAGGGTGCAGCCCTATGTCTCGCCCAAGATCGAGCTCTCCAACGAGCGCCAGGAGCAGGTGGACCTGCGCGTCCTGCCAGTGATCTTCCGGTTTCGCAAGCAGGACGCCCCGGTCTATCCNNCCCATCGGGCACTAGCCGCGCCGGCGTGCTCGTGCGGGCGGGGACTCCCCGATGAGCTCGTGGCGAGTCTCGGTCTGCCGTCCCTGCTGCCTGGGTGCACTGCTGATGCTGCTTGGTGCCTGCACCCTCGGCCCCGACTTTGTCCGTCCCAAGGCGCTCGACGCGACACGCTATACGAGCGACCCGACACCGGAGGCCACGGTCGTGGCGGATGCCCAGGCGCAGCGCTTCACCCCGGGCGCAGGGCTCGATGCAAAGTGGTGGCGACTCTTCAAGTCCGCTGAACTCGATGCCGTGGTCCAGGAGGCGCTCGCCCACAATCCGACCCTGCAGGCGTCCGAGGCGAGCCTGCGCCAGAGTCAGGACAGGCTGCGCGCGGGCTATGGCGTGTTCTTCCCTCAGGTCGGCGCGGAATTCGATGGCGCCAGGGAGCGCATCGCTCCCCTGGAGCAAGGCCTCGCGACGCCTCCCTCGGTGTTCAACGTGATCACGCTGGGCGGCACCATCGGTTACGCACTCGACCTGTTTGGCGGTTCCCGCCGCACCGTCGAGGGGCTGCGCGCCCAGGTGGACTACCAGGTCTACGCGGGCAGGGCGGCCTACCTGACCCTGTCAGCCAACGTCGTGAACACGAGCATTGCGCGCGCCGCGTACATCGCCCTGGAACAGGAGACTCTGCAACTGATCGCGCTGCAACAGCAGCAACTCAAATCCGTCGAAGTGACCGTGCGTGCGGGCACGGCCCCATACTCTGACCTGTTGAGCCTGCGCAGCCTCATCGCCGCGAACCAGGCGACGCTTGCGCCCCTCAAGCAGAAGATCAGCCAGACGGGGGACCTGCTTGCGAGCCTCGAGGGAGTGGTCCCGTCGAAGGCGATTCTGCCCGACATGCCGTTGAGCGCGCTGTCACTGCCGATCGATCTGCCGGTCAGCCTGCCCTCGGAACTCGCGCACCAGCGCCCCGATATTCTCTCCTCGGAGGCACAACTGCATGCGGCCAGCGCCAGTATCGGCGTTGCGAGCGCCGCGCTGTTTCCGAGCGTGAGTCTTGGCGCCACCTATGGCGGGGCGGGCTCGAGCTTTGGCAGCCTGCCTGCCGCCGATGGCCGGTTCTGGAGCGTCGGACCGTCGGTGTCAATCCCGGTCTTTCAGGGCGGCACGCTCTGGTACGGACGCAAGGCGGCGATCGATGCGTTTCAGGCGGCAGAGGCGACTTATCGGCAGACCGTGCTCGATGGGTTCGCGCAGGTCGCCGACTCCCTGAAGGCGCTCGAGCACGATGCCCAGGCGCTCGAAGCCGAAGTCGACGCGCGGCGCGCTGCCGCGGAGACCCTTGAGATCACCCAGGTCAACTACCGCGCGGGGCTCGTCGCCTACCTCGATGTCTGGGTTGCCGACGTACAGTTCCACCAGGCGAGCATTGGCTACATCCAGGCCGTCGCGCAGCGCTATCAGGACACCGTCGCCCTGTTCGTCGCGTTGGGCGGAGGCTGGTGGAACGAGCCCGCGCCGGTGTCCTTGGGTGCCGCGCCGTGAAAAACGCCGGCATCCTGCGCATCGGCTTTAAGCTCCTGGTCAACGACAAGGGCAAGTTCTTTGGACTGCTGATCGGGATCACCTTCGCCGTGTTCCTGATGATGCAGATGACGGCGTTGTTTGCGGGAATCCTGAACCACGCCTATTCGACCGTCACCAACATTGGCGCGAACATGTGGGTGATGGATCCTGGAGTCAATACCGCCACGGCGCCGATTCCGATGCCCAACTATCTCGAGGATGAGGTCCGAAGCCTCGACGGCGTCAGATACGCGGTGCCGCTGTTTGTCGGCGGGGCGATGGTCAAGATGACCGACGGCAGGTACCAGGCCGTAAGCGTCGTCGGCCTGGACGATGCGAGTCTCTTTGGACGACCCGAACTTGAGCAGGGGAACATCCAGGACATCTACGCCGATAACGCGTTCCTGGTGGTGGATGACGCCGAATTTCCGAAACTCGAGAACCCGAAGCTCGGCACCACATTCGAACTCAACAACCACCATGTGACGATAGTCGGCATCGCGAAGGTGGCGTCCAATGGCCTGAACGGTGTCCCGACCCTGTATACGACCTACAATCGTGCCATCCAGTACATCCCGCAGATGAATTTCACGCTGTCCTACCTCCTGGTTCAGCCCAAGGACGATGCCGCGGTGCCTGACATCAAGGCGCGGGTTGCCAAGCTCGGCTACGTGGCCCTGACGAAGGATGATTTCAACCGTCAGATCGCGGATTTCTTCATCTACCAGACCGGTATCGGCACCAATATTCTGCTCATGACCTTGATCAGTTTTGTGGTGGGCATGGCGATCTCGGGCCAGACCTTCTACACCTTCATCTACGAGAACCTCGACAAATTCGGCGCGCTAAAAGCCATCGGTGCAAGAGGGCAACAACTGGTCTACATGATTCTCTTCATCGCCGCCCTGACGTCGCTCACGGGCTACGGCCTCGGGATCCTGCTGGTCACGGTCGTGATCACCGCGGTTCGGGCGTTGTCGCCTTACTACGCGGCGATCATCACGTTCTGGAACCTCGCGCTGGCGTTTGGCATGGTCCTTGTCATCGGGGCGATCTCAGGCTACATCGGCGTACGCAAGGTTCTCACCATCGATCCCTACGATATCTTCCGCGGCTGACGGGCTGACNNCTGACAGGATTGTTGGCTCGCGCGAGGGCGGGCTTTGTGGTTTGATCCCCTCCCTGCAAGCGGCCCCGAAGCCGCACCTCTGCCCAGTGCAAAGGGCGCAATCTGCGCCCGCCGCATCCGATCGGGCCCGACCGGGTGCAGGTGTCGGCCGCAAGCTTCACCTCGCATCCTCTGCCACGCTCTTTAGCAAGCGCCCGGCTTTCCACGGCGCAATACCCCACCCACACTAGTAGGTCTTGTAGGGGAGGAACTTGCCCGACATGACGATCTTGACCCGGTCCCCCTTGGGGTCTGGCTCGCGCGTGAGATCCATCGAGAAGTCGATGGCGCTCATGATGCCGTCACCGAATTCCTCGTGGATGAGCGCCTTGAACGTGGTCCCGTAGACGTTGACCAGTTCGTAGAAGCGGTAGATGAGCGGATCGGTCGGCACCTGCGTGGGCAGGGATCCCTTGTAGGGCACCACCTGCAGCCATTTGACCTCCTCGGCGGACAGCTCGAAGAGCGCGCCGAGCGTCTTGGCCTGCTCGGCCGTGAAGGTCATCTGGCCAAGACACGCGGCCGTCGTCCATTCCTTGCTTTGGCCGATCGCCTCGGCGACAGCGGCCCAGGCAATGCCCTTGGCGACCTTGGTCGCGACGATTTTTTCAGTGACATCATTGCGGTTCACACAGTTCTCCTAAGAATGAGGGATTTCCTCTAGTACACGTCGCGCAGGTAGCGGCCATTGGCGCCCAGGTGCCGCAGCTCAAGCTGGGCGCTCGCTTCGGTGAAGCCGCCTTCGGACATGAAGATCTCCACCAGGGCCCGGTCGACATCCTTGGCCATCCTCTGGGCGTCGCCGCACACGTAGATCGAGGCGCCTTCGCTGATCCAGGACCAGAGCTCCGCCGCCCTCGCGCGCATGCGGTCCTGGACGTAGTTCTTGCCCTTGCCCTCGCGCGAAAAGGCCGTATCGAGCCGGGTCAGGGTGCCGCGCTGCAGCCAGGCCGTGAGCTCGTCCTGGTACAGGAAATCGCAGTGACTGCGGCGCTCGCCAAAGAACAGCCAGGTCCTGCCGGTCAGCTCGCGCGCGCCTCGTTCCTCGAGGAAGGCCCGAAACGGCGCGATGCCCGTGCCGGGTCCGATCATGATGATCGGGACGGCAGGATCCTTGGGCAGCCGAAAACGCGCATTGTGATGCACGTAGACCGGCAAGCTCGCGCCCGGAAACAACGCATCGGACAGGTGGCCGGAGGCGACGCCCGTGCGTTTCTGACCGCTTGCGGTCTGGCGTACCACGCCGACCGTGAGATGCACCTCGTCGGGGTGGGCGCGCTGGCTCGAGGAGATCGAGTACAGCCGGGGCGCCATGCGGGGCAGGAGATCGACCAGGGTCTGCGCGTCGATGCCCGCCGCGGAGGGTCGCGCGAACAGGTCACTCGCATCGCGTCCGTCGAGGTAGGCGGAAAGCGCCGCGAGGTTGTCAGGCTGAGCGAGCGTCTCCAGTTCCCGGTCGGCAAAGTGCGCGGCAAAGCGGATCACCTGCGCGGTGCTCAGACGGCCCAGTTCACAGCGTGCGGCAAGCGCCTCGCGCAAGCCCAGCGCAACACCGTCCTGGACCACGGCGATGTCTGCGGTGAGTCCCGTGGCGGCCAGGAGCGCATCGATCTGCCGCGAGCCATTGCGCGGCCACACGCCCAGCGCATCGCCAGGCTCATAGGTCAGGCCGGAGTCTTTCAGGGACAGGGCCACATGGCGGGTGTCCTTGTCCGAGTCGTCACCGTTCAGGCGGCGGTTGCCGATGAGGCGCGCGGCGAAGGGGCGCTCACGATGCCAGCCCTGCGCATCAAGGGCCTCGTCGGCCTCGTCGCCGCCGGCATCCGGAGATCGGCCCGAGGCCGGCGCGCTGCCCGCTGCATTGCCCGCCGCAGGCAGGAGCGGCCAGAGCGCTTCCCGCCAGCGCTCGAAGGCGGGTGCGACATCCACGTCCGAGTCGATGCGCTCGGCAAGCCGCGCCCCGCCGAGTTCGGCCAGGCGCTGATCAAGGGACGCGCCAAACTGGCAGAACTTCGGGTAGTTGCGGTCCCCCAGGGCCAGCACGGCAAACTGGATGCCGGAGCAGGGCGTGCCGCTGGCCGCGCTTAACTCCGCCGCGAAGGCCTGCGCCGAATCGGGCGCATCGCCCTCGCCATAGGTGCTGGCGATGATGAGGCACGGCGTGCGGCTCGCAAGGCCTGCCACGCCGACCCGCCCGAGCTCCTCGATGTTTGCCCCGTAGCCGCGCGCCCGGGCCGCCTTGGCCATCTTCCGCGCCACCCCCTCGGCCGTGCCGGTCTGTGATGCGTAGAGGATCGACAGCACGACGGCCGGTTCCGGGGCCAGCGCCGGGGCCGCGGGCGGGCGCGAGAGGATCGCCGCAAAAAAGCCGTTCAGCCAGGCGCGCTGGCTCTCGGAGAACGGGGCGTCCGAGGGGATCAGTTCGAGGGGTGCAACCACCCCGGGGGCAAGCTCGGTGACCGCATTCATGCCGACACCGCCCGGGTGGCACTGGCACGCAGGGTCTCAATCTCGTGGCGCGCGCAATAGGCGACGAAGGTCTCGCCAGGCGCGCGGCTCTTCTGATACTCGCGCACCAGCGCGATGAGTAGCGGTGCCACCTCGCCAAACGGGACCGAGCGCGCCAACTCGCGCCCGAGCCCCTCTTCCTGCTCGCAGCCGCCCCCGACATAGACATGGTAGCCCTCGACGCTCGCGCCCGACCCGGTATCCACCTGGGCCCCGAGAAGCCCGATGTCGGCAACAAAGTGCTGGGCGCACGAGTGAGGGCAGCCGGTCAGATGGACGTTTAGCGGGGTATCGATCTCGACTGCGTCATGGAGCGCCCGGGCCAGTTCTCGGGCATGACCTTTGGTGTCGCTCGCGGCGAAACGACAGCCGGTGTTGCCCGTGCAGGCGACGAACTGCGCCGGCAAGCCCGGGCTGTTATCGGCAAAGCCCAGTTGCGCGAGTTCTGCCGTGAGCGCGGGCAGATCAGCGGCGCGGACGTTGGGCAGAATCGCGTTCTGCCAGACGCTCGTGCGGATCTCGCCGCCGCTGTAGCGCTCGGCAAGGCCTGCCACCGCGTCCATCTCCAAGGCGGACAGCCGCCCGACCGGGATGGCGAGCCCCGCGTAGAACAGTCCGGCCTGCGCCTGGGGATGCACGCCAAGATGGGCACGCTTGTCGACGGCCGGGCGGGGCAGGTAGTCCGAGGCACTGGCATAGGTCAAGGGCGCGCCGAGCACCTCCTGGGTCTTCTCCAGAAAGCTCGCCATGCCGATGCGATCGATCAGATAGCACAGGCGCGCCTTGTTGCGGTCCGTGCGATCTCCCTCCCGGGCGAAGACGCGCAGCATCGCAGCGGCAAGCGCCACGGCGTCTTCCGGAGCCACCACGATGCCGGCATCGGTTGCGAAGCGCAGGTGTCCCGTGATGCCGGCAAGTCCGACGCGAAACACCACCGGGGCGCTGGGATCGGCGGCAAGCCGGGTGGCGGTGAAGGCGATATCGTTGGTCGCGGCCACATTGCTAAAGCGTCCGGCCCCGTCGAAGGCGATGTTGAACTTGCGCGGCAACCCGAACAGGTCGGCATGGTGGTTCAGGCAGAACTGCATGGCGCGCGCCATCTCGCGCGTGTCGATGAGCTCGTCCGGATCAAAGCCCGCGCCCGGTGATGCCGTGACGTTGCGCACATTGTCCGCACCGCTGCCGCGCGAGCTCAATCCGCACTCGGCCAGGCGCATCAGGAGTTCAATCGTCGCGCGCGGCGCGATCTCGCGGATCTGGATGTTGCCGCGCGTGGTGATGTCGCAAAAGCCGCCGCCGAGTTCGCGCGCCATGCCGGCCAAGGCGCGCAACTGCGCGGCGCGCAGCACGTTGCCGGGCACGCGCACGCGCACCATGAAGCTGTCCTGGGCGGGCGCCACATAGAAGAGGCCGTGATACTTGTAGCGGAACACATCGCCCGCCGCGGGCGGCGTATTGGTGCGCGCATTCTCGAGCATGCGGTCCCAGATCGTGAACGGATCCTCTTCGAGCTTCAGACGCTCCTCCCGGCACAGGTCGTCCAGGGGCGTGCCGAACCACAGTTCGCTCGAGCTAGCGCGCGCTGCCGCCGGCGCGGCGCCGGAGCCAAGCAGTCCTGCGGCGGCGAGGCCGGCCGTGAAGCCTTGCAGATAGTCCTTCTGTATTGCCGTCAGGGACTCGCCAGGCGGCACGGGCGGGGTTGCTGAATCCATCGGGGATGCTCGCTTGAGGGTTCGTCTGGGGCGTGCGGGTTGGAAATTACGGGTTCGGCAGTTCGTGATCAGGAGTTCTGGAGGAGTTCTGGAGGAGTTCTGGTATTGCCGCCTTCAAAGGGTTCAGGTGGGAGAGACCGCGCCGAGGGCGGCGTCCAGAGCGGCGTCCCCTGCCAATACCGCACGCCGAGCTCTCACTAAGGCGCCACCGGAGCGAGGGGACGCTCGCCGTCCGGGGCGGGTCTTTCCTGAGTCGGGGCGGGCGCCTTCACGCCATAGGTCACATAGAGCGCGAGCCCGGTGAAGAGGAAGCCGCCGGCGAAGTTGCCAAGGGTCACCGGAATCTGGTTCCAGAGCCACCACTCGGGAAGACCCGTCTTGGCACCCAGCAGCATTCCGGTCGGGATCAGGAACATGTTGACCACCGCGTGCTCGAATCCGTGCGCGAAGAACACCGTGATCGGCAGCCATGCGGCCACGATCTTCGAGACCGTCGAGGACGCAACCAGACCCATGACGACACCCATGCAGACCATCCAGTTGCACAGCATCGCCTTGATGAAGGCGGTCGCAAGGCCCGCGGCGCCATGACTCGCATAGGCGAGCGTCTTCAGCTCGGCGGCGGCGACGATCTTCTCGGCGATGCCCCCCGCCGGAGTCGACCAGGTCATCGTCAAGGTCGCAGCCAGAAGCACGCCGTAGGCGAGGCTGCCGAGAAGATTGCCAACGAAGACCCAGGTCCAGTTGCGCAGCACCTCGGTGGTGGTGACGGTGTGGCGCAACTGCCCCAAGGGCATCACCGCGAAGTTGCCGGTGACGAGTTCCAAGCCCAAGAGGACGATCATGACGAATCCCACCGGGAAGATGAGGGCGCCGACGATCGGCAGCCCGGTCTGGGCGCTGGCGGTGATGGCCAGACTGGTCGCGACCCCCAGGATCGCGCCCGCGAGCGCGCCGCGCACGAGGAGGTCGGAAATCGAGAGCTTTGCCTTGCGCCTGGCCGACTCGATGAGTCCGCCAACCACTTCTGAGGGAGTCTGATAATCCATGCATGATCCGATCGGCGCCGCGTACGCCAGAGACTGAACCGTCCAAAATGGTGCGGCCAATGTCGCAACGCAACATCCATGCCGACGGCAAAACTTCGACAGCGCGCGACGTCGCCCCTGACAGCGTCGGGCGCTGCCGGCGCGGTGATACACTGGCCGGCCGGAACCTGCACCAAGATGGCCCTCGATCCCCAAATCCAAGACATCCTAGAGAGCGTGCGTCGCGCCGCGCGGCCGGCCTTCTGGCAGATGACTCCCGACGCGGCGCGCCATGCCTACCGCCGCGCCGCGCCGGTGCTGGAGATCGCGCCCGCAAGCCTTGGCCGCATCGATGATTTCTCGATCAGGACGCGCACGGGCTCGTCATTGGCAGTGCGCCTCTACGTTCCCGCACATACGAGCAACCACGATGCGCTCGTCGTCTATTTCCACGGCGGCGGCTTCACCGTCGGCGACCTCGATACCCACGACCGGGTCTGCCGCATGCTGGCTGCGGGCACGCCGTGCCGGGTGCTCGCCGTCGACTATCGGCTGGCCCCGGAACATCGCTTTCCGGCGGCGGCCGATGATGCCTGGGAGGCCCTTTTCTGGGCGCACGGCAACGCGCGCCGGCTGGGAGCCGATCCGCACCGCATCGCCGTTGCCGGCGACAGCGCCGGCGGCACGCTTGCGGCCGTGTGCGCGATCCGCGCCCGCGACGCGGGCTTGGCGCTAAGACTGCAGGTCCTGATCTACCCGGGCACCGCCGGATACCAGGACAGCGCTTCGCACCAGCGCCTCGCTGAAGGCTACCTGCTCGATGCACCCACCATCCAGTGGTTCTTCGGCCAGTATCTGCGCGACGAGCACGACCGTCGCGACTGGCGTTTCGCCCCGCTTGACGCCGAACCGGCACCCGACCTCGGCGACGTCGCACCGGCATGCATCCTGGTGGCCGGCTACGACCCGCTGCATGACGAAGGCGTGGCCTACGCCGAACGCCTGCGGGCGGCGGGCGTTCGCGTCGAGCTCCGCGACTACGAGGGCATGGTCCACGGGTTCTTCAATTTCGGCGGCGCGGTGGAGGTCGCACGGACGGCCCATCGCGATGTCCTCAAAGCGCTTGCCGCGGCGCTCGGGCTTCCCGGCGAGAGGCTTAATGGTGAACCCTAGATTCCGCTTCACGCACCGGCTGCGCGTCCGCTGGTCCGAGGCCGACATGCAGGGCATCGTCTTCAATGGCCATTACCTCACCTATTTCGATGTCGCCTTCACCGAGTACTGGCGCGCCACCGGCCTGCCGGGCCCGCTGGTGCAGGCCGCCGAAGGCTACGAGCTGTTTGCGCGCAAGTCTTCGATCGAATACCACGCGCCGGCGCGCTTTGACGACGAACTCGACATCCAGGTGCGCTGCGCGCGCCTGGGGCGCACCAGCCTCACCTTCGAGATCGAGATCCACCGGGCCGAGGCGGCCGAGGCCGGCGCGGTGGGTGGGCTCGAGCACCTCATCTCGGGCGAACTCATCTACGTGTATGCGCATGCCAGGGAGCGCCGGGCCGAGCCGGTGCCCCCGGTCTGGCGCTCGACCCTGATCGCGTTCGAGGCGACCTCGCCTGACACATGAACCGAGGGCGCAGCCCCTGGCCTCGGTCTTGGCACCCGGGCGAGAGCGTTCGCGACCCCTCGCCATCCCTTCCGGGGCACCACGCAGGCCCACCCCTTTTTTTTTTGAGAAAGACCGACATGGCGCAAGCAGAATCAGGACAGGCTGAGGATCCCTTCTTGTGGCTTGAAGAGATCACCGGTGAACGGGCCCTGGAATGGGTCGAGGGGCAGAACCGGGTCAGCGCGCTCGCGCTCGCCGAGCGGCCCGAGTTTGCGGCGCTCTATCAGCGGCTCTTGTCGATCTACGACTCGGCCGCGCGCATTCCGATGGTCACCGCACGGGGCGGGTGGTACTACAACTTCTGGCAGGACGAGAGCCGGCGACGCGGGGTGTGGCGGCGCACACCGGCTGCGGCCTATGCCGAACCCGAGCCGCACTGGGAGGTGCTGCTCGACATCGATGCGCTCGGCCGGGCCGAAGGTGAGAACTGGGTCTTCAAGGGCGCGCAATGTCTCTACCCCCGTTTCGAGCGCGCCCTCATCAACCTCTCGCGCGGCGGCGGCGACGCCCAGGTGGTGCGGGAATTCGACCTCGGCGCGCGCGAGTTCGTGGCGGGCGGTTTCGCGCTCCCCGAAGCCAAGGGCAGCCTCGCCTGGATCGATGAGGACAGCGTCTACGTCAGCACCGATTTCGGACCGGGGAGCCTGACTGCCGCAGGTTATCCGCGCCAGGTCAAGATCTGGCGTCGCGGCACCCCGTTGGCCGCCGCGGAACTGGTCTTTGAAGGCCAGCAGAGCGATGTGCGCGTGGTGGCTGAGCGCGTGCGCGGCTGGGTCGCAGGCCGGCTCATCGAGCGCGATTTCATCCAGCACGTCGAGACCTTCTACAGCGGCGCCCTCTACCTGCGCGAGGGGGGCGAGCTCGTGCGCGTGCCGATCCCCGCGGATGCCTTCGCCGAGAGCTTTGCCGACCAGCTGCTGGTGACGCTGCGCAGCGACTGGACCGTGACCGCGGCTGCCGAGCCCGTCACCTGGCCCCGGGGGGCGACGCTTGCCATCGGCCTCGACGCCTTCCTGGCCGGCGCGCGCCACTTCACCGCGCTCTATACGCCCGGTGCGCGCAAGTCACAGGCGAGCCTCGCCGTGCTGCATGGCGCGCTCATCGTCAATGAACTCGACGAGATGCAGGCGCGCGCCTATGTGTGGCGCCTTGACTCGGGATCCTGGACGTGCACCGAATTCCCCCTTCCCAAGGGCGGTCATGCGACGCTCAGTGCAGTCGATCCCGACTGCGACGACGCGGCCTTTCTGATCGAGACCAGCCCGCTGCAACCGACCACGCTTGGCCTTGTTGCAGCCGGCGCGCGCAGCCCCGTCAGGCTCAAGAGCGCGCCGGCCTTCTTCTCGGCAGCGGGCGCAAAGGTTGAGTATGCCAATGCGCGCTCGGCGGATGGCACCCAGGTCCCTTACTTCGTCGTGACCCCGGCGGGCTTTGTCGCCAACGGCACTGCACCGACGCTGCTCTATGCCTATGGCGGTTTCGAGATCGCGCTCCTGCCCCCCCAGTACAACGCCACAGTCGGGGCCGCCTGGCTGGAGGCCGGCGGCGTGTATGTGCGCGCGGGGCTGCGCGGCGGCGGTGAGTTCGGTCCCGAGTGGCACCAGGCGGCCAAAAAGGAGAACAAGCAGCGCTCCTATGACGACCTGATCGCGGTCGCCCTGGATCTCAGCGCGCGGCGCATCACGAGCGCGCCGCACCTGGGCATCCGCGGTGGCAGCAATGGCGGGCTGCTCGTGGGGGCGGTGATGGTGCAGCGCCCCGAACTCTTTGGTGCCGTGGTCTGCGAGGTGCCACTGCTGGACATGCGCCGCTATCACCGCCTGCTGGCCGGCGCCTCCTGGATGGGTGAATACGGCGACCCGGACGACCCCGGCGAGTGGGACTTCATCAGTCGTTATTCGCCTTACCAGCGGGTCACGGCGCGCGCCGAGCAGCCGCCGGTGCTGTTCCTCAGTTCGACCCGTGACGACCGGGTCCATCCGGGACATGCGCGCAAGATGGCGGCAAAAATGCTCGGACAGGGCGCGCGCGTGCTCTACTACGAGAACACCGAGGGCGGGCACGCCGGCGCCGCGGACAACACCCAGGCGGCCTACATGCAGGCGCTCGCCTACACCTTTCTTGCCCGGGAACTGCGATAGGCCTGCCCCAGGTCCGTGGCACGCTCAGCACCCTCAGCACCCTCAGGTACCCCAAGCAGCCATGACAGCACTGGAAGGGATCGCACCGGTCGCGCCGGCCCGGCGCCTGCCGCTGCTCGATGCGCTGCGGGGTCTCGCGCTCTTTGGCATCATCCAGATCAACCTGCCGGCATTCCTCGTGGGACCCGATCCGATCTATGCGCTGCTCGGCGACCACGGCAGCCGCTCGGACTGGATCGCCTTCGTGCTCGACGTCCTCCTCATCGAGGCGAAGTTCTATCCGCTCTTCGCCTTCCTGTTCGGCTACGGCTTTGCGCTGCAGTGGCAGGGCATGCGCCGCCGCGGCCAGGCTCCGCAGCCGCTGCTCATCCGGCGCTATGGGGCGCTGGTCGCGCTCGGCGTGGTGCATGGCAGCCTGCTCTTCTTCGGGGACATCCTGACCATGTATGGCCTGTGTGGCCTGCTCCTGATTGGGACCGCCCCGCGCGGCGCGCGCATGGAGCGCCGGCGCGTGCTCATCTGGCTGCTCTTTAGCCTCCTGCTCCTCGCCGTACAGCTGTTCGGCCCCGACGCGCCGGCGGCAGTAGCCGCCACCGACCGGGACGCGCTCGACCAGGCCCTCGCGCAAGCGCTCGCGCAACTCGCCCACGGACCTTTCATCGCTGCGGCAGTGGATCGGGCGCGTCTGTACGCGGTCAACCAGAGCTACCAGCTGGCCGCATTCCTGCCGCAGCTGCTGTTCTTCATGAGTCTTGGCGCCTGCGCGGCGCGGCTGCGGCTCTTCGCCCGCCCGGCGCGCCACCGCCGTATCTGGCGGACCTGTCTTGTGGTCGGCCTTGGCATCGGGCTGCCGGTCAACATCCTCCTTGCGGCCTGCGAAGCGCGCCTCGCCCAGCCGGGCGGCGCACCGGCCCTTGTCGTCGTCGCGACCGAAGGGCTCTATCCGTTCGCCTGTCTGCTCACGCCCGCCTATGTCGCAGCCGTGGTCTATGCAAGCCTCGCTGCCGCGCGCCAGCCCTGGCTTGGGGTGTGCATTGCGCTCCTTTCGCGGCTTGGACGGCTCGCGCTCACCAATTACCTCGTTCAGTCGCTCGGCATGCTGCTTCTCTTCTCCAGCATCGGCCTGGGGCTCGCCGACCGGCTGTCCCTGGTAGAGCTGGTTGCGATCGGTTTTTGCGCGTGCCTCGTCCAGACGCTCGCGGCCGCGTTCTACCTGCGCTTTGCCAGGACCGGACCTGCCGAGTGGCTCTGGCGCCGCTTCGTCTATGGCTAGGCGGGCGGGATGTCCGGTTCAGGACATGCACCTTGCGGCACTGGCCTCGGGGCAGGCGCTTAGGTACTATTGAAATGAGAAGCATTCTCATTTAATATGGTGGCTCCTTCATTCAATTTGGAGTTCGTCCATGAGTGCCAGCACTGCCTCGATCCCCTGCCAGCACCTGCGAGTGGCCGAAAGCGATGTGGGCGAGGTTGCCCTGTGCCCGGACTGCGGCGTCGTCAGCGTGGTGCTGGCCTTCATGACCTTGCGCATCCCGCTTGCCGAATTCGGTGTTTTCCAGGGAATGCTAAGCCGTGCCCAGAGCCGCATCAGTGCGCTGCCCACAGCGTACGGGAACGAGGCGCGGGCCGATGCGCTCACCGGTCCCGAATCACACCTGCACTGAACCCACCGGCTACCCCTCGCCCAAAGGCGCCCATGGGTGACGCTCGAAGAGAGGATGCTGAAGGTGCATTGCCGTCGTCCCTTGTGCGCGAGCACGTCGTGCTGTCGCGCCACCTGGCCAGCGTCCAGCGTCGCTGCACGCAACTGATCCAGGAACAAGCGGCTGAGTTAGCCGGTGTGCGACACGAACTCAGGGACTGCCGTGCGCTGCTTGCGCAGCGCGAGGCGACGATTGCGTTCTTGCTCGCGAAACTGGCGGCAACGCGTGCCCGCGGGGGGGCGGAGCCCTGCGCACCCTGACGCCGCACCTCTGAGCCATCTGCCGGTCCAAGCCGATGATATCCCTGACTTTCCCGACATCTGCACAGGTGCACAAATGACCCAGCGGCAGGCGGCCATGCCGCCGCCGGCAAGCCGGAAGGGGACCATCATTGAGCAACCTATGCGGCCACCCGGTATTGCGCAGTCACGTACGCTGCAATAATGGAGAGAGAATACACACCGTGTGCTCGCCCCAACACCATACGCCGCGAGGCTTTCGCAACAATTATGTTGCCTCGGTAACGCAGTCATTCGGGGCATTGCTGCGTTGGCAGTTTCAGCGGTGGCGTGCGGGTTTGCCACCGGCGCCGCTCGAGCCGACACCCTGCGAACGGGCCGAGGTCGACTTCATCCATCGCAATGCGCAACCTGACGAGATGATCCCGGCGATCACATGGATTGGACACGCGACCGCGCTGGTGCAGGCGAGCGGTCTTGGCGTGCTCACCGACCCGATCTTCTCGCGACGCGCCTCGCCGCTACGATTTGCAGGTCCCGCGCGCGCCTATCCGCCCGGCCTGCGCCTGGATCAGTTGCCACGTATCGACGTGGTGCTGATTTCGCACAATCATTACGATCATCTCGACCGGGACAGTGTCTTGGCGCTGTCGCGCCAGTCTGGCGGATCGCCGTTATTTCTGGTGCCGCTCGGGCTGCGATCGTGGCTTTCCGACCTGGGAATCGAGAACATCATCGAACTCGATTGGTGGCAACACCATGGGTATCGAGGGGTGGAGTTTCACTGTACGCCCGCGCAACACTGGTCGGGGCGGGGCGTGCATGATCGGAATCGAACGCTATGGTGCGCCTGGTCGATACTGGGTGCCGATTTGCACTGGTTCTTCAGCGGTGACACGGGCTACAGCCCGGATTTTGTCGACACGCGACGGCATTTTGCAGACCGGCAGGGCGCGCCGCAGGGAGGGGGGTTTGACGTCGCCCTGATCGCCGTCGGGGCGTGCCTGCCGCGCTGGTTCATGAGCCTGCAGCACGTCGACCTGGCGGAGGCGGTCCAAGTGCATGTGGACCTGGGCGCCAAGCGGAGTATCGGCGTGCACTGGGGCACGTTTTCTTTGGCTGACGAACCCCTGGATCAGCCGATACACGAACTCGATGCAGCGCGCCGGGCAAAGGGCGTGGGCGAGGATGAATTCTGCATCATGCCCATCGGTGCCACCCGCCGCATTTCGCGGCGCCGCGTTCTGGACGTCGCGACTGTCGAAGCGCCTTGGCCTTCGCAAACTTGATGGGATTGCCAGGTGGGATTCGCGCCCCCAGACGTGGGCGCCTCGTCCGCGAAGGGGCGGCAGAACATCACGATAGCGGACGCATCGGCTGGTTGCGAGCGGCGGTACTGGGCGCGAACGACGGCATCGTGTCGACCGCGAGCCTGGTGTTGGGGGGTGCCGCCGCGGGTGCCGAACATCGCACGGTATTGTTGTCGAGCGTCTCGGCATTGATCGCCGGCGCCATGTCCGTGGCGGCCGGTGAATTCGTTTCCGTGCATTCGCAGGAGGACACCGAGAATGCAGACCTCGCGCGCGAGCGGACGGAACTGCAGCAGGACCGGACGGGCCCGGTCCGGGATGCGTATCATTCTTACCCGTATCTCGGCACACCCCCTACGTAGCGCGATTTCTACTGGGGCTCTACAACGGTCAGCGGTTCCCGTCGACCTTACCAATTTGCGCGCGCTCGACCGTGCCAGACGCGTTGACCGAAACGCGCCGCGGCAA
>PLEY01000033.1 GCA_003136595.1 Burkholderiales bacterium | reverse complement strand
CTTTGGTGCTTTTTTTCACCGCCCCGGTGTTTGCGCAGGAGCACGGCACCGCTGCCGACGCGCAGAAGCTCCTGGCAGACGGCCTCGCGCACATCAAGACGGTCGGTTCCCAGAAGGCGTTCGAGGACTTCACCGCCCAGGGCGGACCGTGGCAAAACAAGGACGTCTATCTGTTTTGCTACCGTTTTGACGGGACCTGCGCCTGCCAGGGCGCGAACAAGGCCTTGGTCGGCAAGAACCTCCTCGACATGCAGACCGCCGACGGCGTCTTTCTCGTCAAGGACATCATCGAGATCGCGCGCACCAAGGGTTCTGGCAGCCTTGAGTACCAGTGGGCCCATCCGCAGACCAAGAAAATCGCCACCAAAGCCTCGTTTGTCGCCCGCGTGCCGGGTGAAGACGTGGTGATCGGCGCAGGTATCTACAAGTAAGTGCAGCGGTGGCCGGGCCCGCATCACGTCGCCCGGCCGCCCCCTTTTGGGGATCCCTATGAAATGGCGCTTTAATCTTGGATTCGGCGCGAAGCTCCTGCTCGCACCGATCAGTGTTCTGGTACTGCTGCTCCTCGTGGCTGCGGTGGGCCTCTATGGCTTGAAATCCCAGCGCGATGCCCTGCAGGAACTCTACGAGGTCCGCCTGACCCACTTCCAGCTGGCCGGGGCGCTCGCCCGCGGTGCCCAGCAGAGCTACGGCGGGGCATACCAGATCCTGACCTGGGCGAATCTCAACTTCCCCAAGGAGAAGATCGACCAGCTGATCCAGGAGAACTCCAAGACCATCGGTACGGCCGCAGCCAACCTCGACGCCCTGGTCTCGGCGCAGTCCGACGAGGCCGGCAGAACGCTTGGCGAGAGCGCCCGGGCCGAACTGGGCGCCTACCGCAAGTCGTTGAAGGACGTGATGGAACTCGCGCAGGACGACACCGCGACGGCGGCGACCTACATGGACAAGGCGGACAAGCAATACGCGCAGCTATCGGCCAGCATCGCCAAGCTCGAGAAGCTCGAGGAGGCCAAGTCGGCCGCGGCGTACGCCGGGGCGCAGGCCAACTCGATCCTGGTGCTCGAGGTCCAGGGGCTCATCGTGCTGCTCTCGGTGGCGGCATCGATCATGCTGACGATGCTCGTCAAGCGCGCGATCCTGACACAGATCGGAGGCGATCCGGTGCTGGTCATGGAGGTCGCCCAGCGTGTCTCGGCGGGCGATCTGTCGTCTGACATCGAACTAAAGAGAGGCGACCAGTCCAGCATCCTGCACGCGATGCAGGAGATGATGCAGCGTCTCAGGCGCTTTGAGGCCGCGCAGCGCGAACTCGCGCACCGGCACAAGGAGGGCGGCATCAGCCACCGCATTGCCACTTCGGATCTGCCGGGCAGCTTTGGGAGCATGGCCGCGCAGATCAACGAGATCGTCGCCCAACACATCGGCGTGAGCAGCCGCGTGGTTGCGGTGGTCCAGGGTTACGCACATGGCGACTTCTCGGACGAATTGGAGGAACTGCCCGGCGAATATGCGGCCACCACCGCAGCACTCGGCGGCGTCAAGCAGAGCTTCCAGGCGATCAATGCAGAGGTGCTGCGTCTGGCCGAGAGCGCGGCGCGGGGCGACTTCACGACGCGCGGCGATGCCAGCGCCTTTCAGAACGACTTCGCACGCCTCGTCGTGGCGCTCAACGGGTTGATGGAAATCAGCGACCGCGGTCTTGCCGATCTCAGCCGGGTTCTGACTGCGATCGCCGACGGCAACCTGGCAGTGCGTATCGACTCTGGGCTGGAAGGCACCTTCGCGCAGGTCGAAGACGATGCCCGGCGCACGATCGAGCAGCTGCGCACGGTCGTGACAAGCATCCGCCAGGGTACCGAATCGATCAACACAGCGGCGCGCGAGATGGCCCAGGGCAATCACGACCTCTCGGCGCGCACCGAGCAGCAGGCCGCGAACCTCGAGGAGACCGCCTCGAGCATGGAGCAGTTGATGGCAGCGGTCCGGCAGAACGCGCAAAGCGCCAACGAGGCCAACCAGTTGACTTCGAATGCAGCGCAGGTGGCCCAGAAGGGCGGCGCCGTGGTCGGCGACGTGGTCGAGACGATGGATTCGATCTCGCAGAGCGCCCGCAAGATCGCTGAGATCATCGGGGTCATCGACGGCATCGCGTTCCAGACCAACATCCTGGCCTTGAATGCCGCGGTGGAGGCCGCGCGAGCCGGAGAGCAGGGGCGCGGCTTCGCGGTGGTTGCGACCGAAGTGAGGGCGCTTGCCCAGCGCAGCAGCGCCGCCGCGCGTGAGATCAAGGACCTCATCGAAGACTCGGTCAGCAAGGTCAATGCGGGGTCCACCCAGGTCAACCTTGCAGGCGCGACCATGCGGGAGATCATGGCCTCGGTGCAAAGCGTCAAGGACATCATGGCGGCAATTGCGGCCGCCTCGACAGAGCAGAGCGCGGGCATCGCCCAGGTGACCCAGGCTGTGGGGCAGATGGACGAGACCACCCAGCAGAACGCGGCGCTGGTCGAGGAGGCGGCCGCGGCGGCCGGCTCGGTCGAGCAGCAGGCCCGGCAACTGGTGGAATCGGTGGCGGTCTTCAGGCTGCCGGCCGATGGCGCGGAGCTGGACGATGGGGTGGTCGACGTGCTGCTCGAGGCGCCGCGTCGGCTTACCGCGCCGCGCCGCCTGGTAGCGGCGCGCTAGCGCCGGCCGCTATCCGACGGTCACCGGGCACCGCAGGGTTCGGTGAGCGGCGAGACCGACCACGCCCCCGCAAGGCGTAGGGTGACGGCGATTGCGAGGGCGCCGAGGACAAGTGCGCGAGGACAACAGCGTTGTCATTCTGCCGGCAACGGGAAGCCCCCTGCACCGCGCCGCGGGGCGCTAGGCGGAGGGCAATTCAGCCGTCACGCGCACCCGTCAGAAGGTGCTCAAGCACCTCGAAGCGATGCTGATGTGGCGTGGTGATGGCGTAGAAGTGTTCCTGCAGGGCCGTCGAGTGACCGACGGTCACAAGCGTGCCGGCGCGCAGTTCGTCCTGCACGACCACGCCTGGCAGCACAGTCAGCCAGCCACTGTCGCGCGCAATCAGGCGAAGCATGGCCATGTCATCGACCTCGGCACGCAGCCGGGGGGTCACTCCTGCCGACGCGCAAAGCGCATCGAATTGGGCGCGCAAGGTGTGCCGGTGGCCAGGCAGTGCGATGTCCAGCCCATCCAGGTCTTCGGGGATGCGCAGGCTCTGCGACTTCCAGCGGCGGGCCGGACCAACCACCGAGATCGATTGGCTGCCCAGAAACCGGCAGCGCAGAGGCCGATCCGGGTCCGCGGGGACGGTTTCGTTGGCGAGCACCACGTCCAACTGGTGCTGCACGAGGCGCGCGATCAGTCCTTCCAGAAGACCCGATTCCAGCGTCAACACCAGCGCAGGGTCTGCAAGCAAGGGCTTGATCCAATTCTCCTGATAGTTACGCGACAGGGTGGCCACGCTGCCGACCCGCAGGCGCGTGATCCCGGCCGTGCGCCCCTCCAGACGCCCCAGCATTTCCTGGCCGAGACCGAAGATGTTGTCGGCGTAGGCGAGGACGAGCTGCCCGGTGTCGGTAAGGCTCAGGCGCCGCCCCTCGCGGGTGAACAGGGCCTCGCCGATCCGTTCTTCCAGGTGGCGAATTTGCGCTGAGACCGAGGATTGCGAGGTATGCAACTCGAGGGCGGCGCGGGTCAGATGCCCGAGTTTGGCGACGCGCCAGAAGTAGAAAAGGTGATGGAAGTTTAGCTGATTGAGGTGCATTGTTCGTTTTACGGTATCGGTTTATTCTAATAAATATAATTTACAGAATCAAAGCGGGCAAGCATGATCCTCCAAGCTCATTTCAAGAGGATCGTGCGATGGATACCCTCCAGGCTGGGTATTCGGCCATCGCTCTCGCGCCACTCACCTTGATGGCAGCAGTGGTGCTCCTGGCAAGGCTGAATCAATTCTCGACGACCGGGCTGTGGCGTGCATTCCAGGCGCTCGCCTGGGGTGCGCTGGTTTTCGCGGGCAGCTCCGTCCTGGCGGGCGCAGGCCGCTTGCACTGGCCTGGGGTTTTGCAGGCAACCTCCTTCGGCCTGACCTTGGCCCTCCTGGTGCAAGTGTTGGGGACCGTCATCGGCGCGTTCTCCTCCCGGTACTTGCAGGGGGAAGCGGGCCAGCGACGCTATGTCGCCGCGTTGGCCGCAGTGCTGGCAGCGGTGCATCTGCTTCTCGTCGCCGACCACTGGCTGGTGCTGATCGCCGCTTGGGCAGCGGTCGGGGTGGCTCTGCAGCATCTGCTGTGCTTCTATCCCGAGCGCCCCTTCGCGCGACTGGCCGCGTACAAGAAACGGATTGCGGACCGGGTGGCTGATGGCCTGCTCATCGTCGCTGCCGCCCTGGCGTGGCTGGACGTCGGCAGCGGCTCTCTGTCGGTCCTCTGGACGCATCTGGCAAAGGAGGGCATCTCGACTGCTCTGCAATTGAGTGCCCTGGCGCTGGTGTTGGCCGTCATCCTTCGTACTGCCTTGCTGCCCGTGCATGGCTGGCTGATCCAGGTCATGGAAGCACCGACCCCGGTGTCCGCCCTGCTACACGCCGGCGTGGTCAACCTCGGCGGCTTTGTGCTGAACCGCTTTGCGCCGCTGCTGGAACGGGCAGCGCCTGCGCGTGCGCTGCTGCTCGCGTTTGGCCTCGCCACCGCCGTGTTGGCGGGCATGGTGATGTTGACCCGCATCAGCATCAAGGTCCGGCTCGCCTGGTCCACAGTGGCCCAGATGGGCTTTCTGATGCTCGAATGCGCCCTGGGCCTCTACACCCTGGCGGCCCTGCATCTGATCGGCCATTCGCTCTACAAGGCGCATGCCTTCCTGTCGGCATCGGCGGTGCTGCGCGAGACGCGCCTGAAGGCGCTGCACACCGCCTCGGTGCCGGGCGCACTCAGTCTGGCACTCGCGCCCGTGCTGACGAGTGCTGCCGTGCTCTTGATCCTGTCGCTGTCCGGCCAAACCGCCTGGCCTTGGTGGTGGAGCGTGGTGCTGGGGCTCGCCTGGGCGCCCTTGCTGTGGATGCCTGCCGTGCCCGCAGGCCTGCCTGCGCGACATGGGCAGGGACTCGGGCAGGGACTCGGGCAGGTGCTCTTCGGGCTCTTGATGGTCACAGGCCTCACTGCTGCCGCGCTGCTCGCGCATGCGCTGCCGCTCGGCATCCAGGACGCCCCGCACCAGGGGCTGGGGCTGATCGCACTGCTGGGCCTGGCGGCGCTCTACCTCGGCCTGACCCTGCTGCAGGTGCGGCCAGAGCGGCTGTCCTCCTGGCGACGCTGGAGCTACGCAGGTTTCTATGTCGACGAGGCCTACACCCGCCTGGCCTTGCAGCTCTGGCCCGCCCGCTGGGCGCCTGAGTCTGCGAAGGGGACCGGCCCCGAAGCGGCCGCCTCCCCGCTGGCCGATGTCCCGCGCTGAACCGACGACCGCGAGCACCTCTTCATGGACACAACAAGCGCTTTCGAACCTTCGGACACTAAGGCTCACGCTCATGCTCGCGCGGCACGCGCCGATGCGCACGACGCAGAGATCGAGCAGGCCTGCACCCGTGCCTGCGAGGCCATTGCGCCTGCATGGCCCCTGGACCGCGCCATCGCGGTCAATCCGCACTGGTCACGCATCGGCATGCCGGTGCGTCGGGTGGCGGCCCGCATGGCGGTGCTCGCCAGCATCTGGGTCTTCCCCCCGCGGGATCAGCAGCAGCGCGCTTGGCGCGAGGGGCGGATCCGCCCCGCCGATCTGGCGCACGCGCTGCGTCAGCTGCCCGAGGCGCAGGGTCTGACGGCTCGCCAGTGCACCGATGCGCTGCAATCGAGCATACCAGTGGATCCATTGCCGCTCCTCGTCGATGTCCTCGACAACGATCCACACCGGCATAACCGGCTGTCCTGGCGCGAGGCCATCACGCACCAGGTCAGTCAGACCTGTGCGGCTTATTTCGACCTGCATCAGGCTGACTGGCAACCCGAGCGTGGCCTCGGCCTCTACACCTTCTGGCGAGACACGCTGCAGCATGACCATGGCATCGGATTGCTCATGGGCCTGCCGCACCTCGGCCAGGCGATCGACGCGCTGCCTGCCAGTGCCCGGGATGCCGAGCGCTGGGTGATGCAGCGTCTGGGTCTGCCGCAATCGGTGTGGCCGGATTACCTGGAGGCGGTGCTGCTCACGGTCAACGGCTGGGCCTCCTGGTCTGCCTACCTGGGCTGGCAGGCTGGACTCGAGGCCCGCACGGACGCGCACCTGCGCGAGCTCTTGGCGATTCGTCTGGCCTGGGGCGCTCTGCTGCTGGAATGCAAGGACGATGGCGCGGCCCAGCAGGCTTTCACAGCCCTGCAACGGGCATGGAGTCAGGCGCCGGCTGTGCTGAAGGATGCCGAACAGGCCCTATTGATCGATGAAGTCTGGCAAGTGGCGCTCGAGATCGGCTACCAGCGCGACCTGGCCCGGCGGCTGACGACAGCAGGCGGCTCTGCAAACTCACAGCAGGAGATCGAAGTCCAGGCCGCCTTTTGCATTGACGTGCGCAGTGAACCCTTGCGTCGCTCGCTGGAGGCCACGTGGCCGGGCGTCCAGACCCTGGGGTTCGCGGGATTCTTTGGCCTGCCGCTTGCCTACACGCCACTGGCGACACATGCCCGGCGAGCGCAGCTGCCTGGTCTGCTGGCCCCTGCCATCGAGGTGACTGACCAGCTGGTGGTGTCGGGCGCGGCCCCGCCCGCGGTTGATGGCGTGCTGCAAAGTGCCGCCTCGCGCTCTCGCCAGAGGCGGCTTGCCTTGAAGGAGCAGTGGCGGGCCGGCAGCCGCTGGCCAGGTGCTGTGTTCTCGTATGTGGAAGCCGCGGGACTGGCCTATCTGGCTAAGCTCGGAGACTGGCTGCTGCCGAGCAAGGCGGACCGTGCCCGGGACGACCTGGATGGGCTGCCCGCCCGCTATCGTCCCATCTGCCGACCCCAGGTGGTCGGGCTCGACGTCGAGGCCAAGGTCGAGCTCGCGGCGCGCGTGCTGCATGCCATGGGTTTGGAGCAACATCTGGCGCCGCTTGTGCTCCTCGTCGGGCATGGCAGCCAGTCTGTCAACAATGCGCATGCGGCGCTCCTGGACTGTGGCGCCTGCGGGGGTCAGACCGGCGAGGTGAATGCGCGGAGCCTCGCGCATCTGCTCAATGAACCTGCGGTGCGCGAGGGCCTCCGGGCGCGTGGCGTTGCCATCCCCGAATCGACCGAGTTCGTGGCGGCCCTGCACAACACCACCACCGACGAGATCGAAGGCTTCGACCTCGACCTTATGTCGCCCGCAGCGCGCGCCCGGTGGGAGCGTCTGGAAGGCGTGTTTGCACAAGCCTGCGATCGCGTGCGCCGGGAACGGGCACCCGGCCTGAAGCTCGACCCGCGAACTCACCGCGACGAGCTCCTCGCCCGGCTGCGTCGCCGTGGCAACGACGGCGCCGAGACCCGGCCGGAGTG
Source organism: Burkholderiales bacterium (assembly GCA_003136595.1). Lineage (GTDB taxonomy): Bacteria > Pseudomonadota > Gammaproteobacteria > Burkholderiales > Burkholderiaceae_D > BOG-994. The sequence continues at coordinate 737 of PLEY01000033.1, read as the reverse complement.
GGGCCTCGCGGGCAACGCGGCGTTTCTGATCGCTCCTCGTCACAGAAGCCGTGGTGTGGTCCTGAACGGGCGCAGTTTCCTGCACGACTACGATGCCCTTCAGGATGCCGACGGCGGCGTCCTGGAGTTGTTGATGACCGCACCCATGCTGGTTGCGCACTGGATCAACTGGCAGTACCACGCATCCACGTGCGATCCGCTCAGACTCGGCAGCGGCAACAAGGTCCTGCACAACGTCGTCGGCGGAAGTCTTGGTGTCTTCGAGGGCAATGGTGGCGATCTGCGGATCGGTCTTTCGCGTCAGTCTCTGCACGACGGTGAACGCTGGATGCACGAGGCGCTGCGTCTGACGGTGGTCATCGATGCACCTCAGGCGGCCATCGAGGCCGTCATCGGCAGACATTTGCCTGTCAGGCAATTGACGGTGAACCGCTGGCTCCACCTCTGGCGCTTCGCGCAGACCGGCTTCGAGCGCTATGAGCGCGGTGTCTGGACTGCCGTGGTTCTGGAGGATGACTGAAGCCGTAGCCCCTAGGGCATGCTGATCCCGAGATGGCACTGCTCGGCCCGTGCCGTTGCGAACGGGTGATTGCGCCTCTTCCCGATACCGGTCTTGGCTCTGTCATCGAGCGCGTCACGGTTTCGATACTGCCGTCCCCGGCACCTCCACCTGATCGTCGGAAGTCTCTATGCGGCAAGCGGCGCCACGAACGTGCTCAGCGCCGCATAGCCTGCGA
>PLEY01000103.1 GCA_003136595.1 Burkholderiales bacterium | reverse complement strand
GCGCTACGCTACGCCCATCCTCTGACAGCCCTTCCCGGGGCCGTGCCGATCCAGGAGGCGCTGGAGAACATGCTCGAACAAAAGGTGAGTTTCGTTGCAGCGCAATGCGACATCGACCACCTGAAGGCCTACAACGAGGTATTTGGCTATCCGCGCGGCGACAATCTCATCAAGTATGCGGGGATCGTGCTCGAAGCCTATTGCGATCCGCAACTGGATTTCCTCGGACATGTCGGCGGCGGCAATTTCACCCTCCTCATGCGCAGCGGAGACTGGCGCGAACGGTTCGCAACGCTTGTCGACCAGTTCAACCTGGGCCGCCAGGCTTTTCTGGCCCAGATCGACATTGATCAGGCGGGTTATCATCAGAAGGACCGGCGTGGCCAGCCGGTGTTCAGGGACTTGCCGAGCCTTTCGATCGGAGCGGTTGCCGTGGCCCCGGGCCAGTATGCGTCCCACCATGAAGTCGTCGAGGCCATCGCCAACGCAAGCATCGAGGCCAAGAAGGCCGCGGGTGGCGCACTGTTCGTCGAGCGGCGCACCCCGGACCACCGCTTCCGGGTCGGATTCGATCCCGAGGACTGATCGACTCGCGAGGTCCAAAGGCTGGAGCGCGCGCCGCCAGAACCCCATTTAGCGCAAAGGAAGACGCTGACATGATGCTGGACATCGATGTGCGCGCGTTCAATCGCAGCGCGTGGGACCGGCTCGTTCTGGCCGGAAACCGCTGGACCGTTCCGGTCACCCCCTCGGAGATCGAACTCGCGCGCCGCGGCCAGTTCAGCGTCCACCTGACGCCGAGCACGCCAGTGCCCGCCGACTGGTTCCCGCCGCTCGAGGGACTACGGGTCCTGGGTCTCGCATCGGCCGGCGGGCAGCAGGGGCCGCTTCTCGCGGCCGCTGGCGCGCGTGTCGTGATTCTAGATAATTCGCCGGGACAACTCGCCCAGGATCGGCTTGTGGCCAAACGCGAGGGACTTGAACTCAGAACCGAGGAGGGCGACATGCGCGACCTCTCGATTTTCGGCGAGGGCACATTCGACCTCATCTTCCATCCCTGCTCGAACTGCTTCGTACCCGAGATCGTCCCCGTCTGGCAGGAGTGCGCACGCGTTTTGGCTCCCGGCGGGCTGCTCTTGGCCGGCTTCGTCAATCCGATCGCCTTTAGCCCCGACCGCGAACTTGAGGCCCAGGGCGTTGTGCAACTGCGCTATCCGGTTCCCTACTCTGACCTCGCGCATCAGGACGAGCCCAGCATCCGGACACTGCGTGAGGCGGGTGAGCCGCTGCAGTTCGGACACACGCTTGAGGACCAGATCGGAGGCCAATTGCGCGCGGGATTCTGCCTGACGGAACTGTTCGAAGACGGATGGCCCGACTCGGGCGAGCCGCTGCACCGCCTCATGAACTGCTTCGTCGCGACGCGCGCCCTGAAGCTGCGTCCTAAAGGTCGCGGCTGCGCCCCGGCAGCATGAGCCCTTGGGGCGGGACAGGCAACCTCGTCTGTCAGAAGAGGGCTGCCACCTTGAGCAACGTCATATAGACGCCCCAGGCGAGCGGCACACCGATCACGCCCCATGCGAGCACCGCGGTCAGCTGGCTCGAGGAGACCGCACCTGCAACTGCCTGCGGCGCATCGACGCTGGTCGCCTGGCTGCGATCATGGGCTGCGCGCCGTTCGGCCTCGAGTTCCTCGGGAGTCATGTAGACAGACTCCGCGACCGGTTTGACGAGGCTGTTGCAGATGAGGCCGATCACCAACAGGCCCGCCAGGATGTACATCGTGGTGTCATAAACGAGAGCCCGTGGCACGCCCGCGTTGATCTGCGCGTCACGCAACGCGGTGATGAGAAGCGGTCCTATCACTCCGGCGGTCGCCCATGCCGTGAGCAGGCGCCCATGAATTGCGCCCACCATCTGCGTGCCGAAAATGTCGGCGAGATAGGCGGGGACCGTGGCAAACCCTCCGCCGTACATGGAGAGGATGATGCAGAACATCACCACAAAGAGTCGATAGTCTCCGGCGTGGGCCGCCGAGGGTGCGCTCGCGTACAGAGTGATCCCCAGCACGAAGAAAGTCGCATAAGTGAGCTTGCGGCCGATCCGGTCCGACAGCGACGCCCAGAAGAAACGGCCAAGGATGTTGAACAGACTGAGCAGGCCCGTGAATCCGGCGGCAATCGAGGCGATCTCCGCTTTCTGCGCCGTGCTCAACTCGCTAAAGCCGATGTCCAATCCGAGGAGACGGCCGCCGAACACCTCCTGGAGCATCGGCGAGGCCATGGCGAGCACGCCAATCCCTGCACTCACGTTCATGCACAGCACGCCCCAGATGAGCCAGAACTGCGGCGTCTTCCAGGCCTTCTCGAGGTGCACATTGCGAGCCGTGATCATGGCCTTCGAACCAGCCGCGGCTCCGGCAGACCAGCCCTTCGGGGTCCAGCCCGACGCCGGCACCCGATATCCAAACGCACCGGCCAGCATGAAGACCAGGTAAATGAGGCCCATCAACATCAGCGTCTGCCAGACACCCACGGAGGAGGGACCGGCAAAGCTCTTCATCAGCTTGTCGGCCAGAGGCGCACCGATCATCGCACCCCCGCCAAAGCCCATGATGGCCATCCCGGTGGCCATGCCCCGGCGGTCCGGGAACCACTTGATGAGCGTTGAGACGGGTGAAATATAGCCGAGCCCAAGGCCGACGCCGCCGACCACGCCGCAGCCCAACCAGATGATCCACAGTTGATGCAGCAACACGCCAAGGCCGCCGAGAATGAGGCCCCCAGACCAGCACACGGCCGCCACCACGCCGGCTTTGCGTGGACCGGCCCGCTCCAGCCATCCCCCCCAAAGCGCTGCGGACAGGCCGAGACAGACGATGAACAGAGTAAACGTGACGTTAAGCATCGACACGGTCCAGTCGCAGGAACTCGCGAACAGCTGCGTCACCCACGAGGCGTCAGCCGGACAGGCAATGGGCTTGCTGATACCGATTGCCCGGGACAGCGGTAGCCAGAATACGGAGAACCCGTAGGCCATGCCGATGCACAGGTGGATGGCAAGGGCCGCCGGCGGCAGAAGCCACCGGTTGTAACCGGGTCCCGCGACGCTCCGTTCCTTAGCCAGCAGACCGTATTCCGATTCAGAGCGTTGACCCGGTGAGTCGATCGTGACTGAGTTCATGTCTCCTCCAAATGCAGACCCGCTGTTCTGGCATGCCTAGGACTGCCTCATCCCTGATCCGGGATTTCACGTCGAGTACGTTACACCTGAGCGTCGGGCAAGGAAATGGGTTTTTACCCGGACGTGAATGCGCTTCTCGTCTTGGCCCTGGCGGGGCGGCCTGTCTCTCGTCCTAGTGCAGTGCCGCAGGGCAAGCGCGTGCTGCGCACTCGCGGTGCAACAAGACGGTCAGGCGAGTGGCCGCGAAGGGGCGCACCCGCCGAGCCGGGCACCCTCTCCTCCCGAGGGTGAGCCGACCGGGTTCCAACGACGTGCTCCAGAGCGGGCCTTCCTCGCGCTAGAACTCGAGAGTCTCGCCAGGCTTGATGGCATCGACCTTGATCGGGGTCGCCCCGAGGGCCTCGCTGAATTCCTCGGGCGTACCCTTCAGAAGCGGCGTGGTTCCGTAATGCATGGGAACGACGACCTTGGGCCGGATCCACTCGCGCGTGGCAAAGGCAGCATCCTTCGGGTCCATGACGAAGTGACCTCCGATCGGGATCAGAAGCAGATCGGGACGGTATTTTTCGCCAATCCATTTCATGTCTCCGAAGAGGGCCGTGTCGCCCATGTGATAGATCCTAAAACCGTTCTCGAGCTCGATGATGTATCCAACGGGCTCACCTCCCACGTGGGTTTCATCGCGGTTGGTCACCGGGTTGTGCCAGAGCAGTTCAGAGCTGTGCTCGGCATGGACCTGTGTGATCCGGACCGCAGGTCCAAACGGCGTGATCGTGCCGCCCTTGCCCATGCGGGGGGCGAGCTCTGGCGGCAGGATGCCGAGCGTCTGCATGGACTGGTCCAACCCTGCCGGACCGTACACGGGGGCCTGGTTCAAACGCGCCAAGGCGGGCGCGTCGGCGAAGTGATCCGCATGCGCGTGCGTCACGAGAATCAGGTCTACCTTGCCGAGCGCCTCGAGCTTCTTGTACTCGACGGGCGTCTTCGGGTTGTCCAGCAGAAAGGGATCGATCACGATCACCTTGCCGCTTAGTGTCCTGATGCGAAACGCCGATTGTCCGAGCCAGAGGACTTCGATCTTGGCGTCGGCAGGCGCGGCGAGCGTGTTGCTGCTCGCGATGAACAGAGCCAGCAGGAGCGCGAGCCCGGTTGGCCAGAAGCGGCTTGTAGAAATGCTGAAGGTCATCGGGGTTCTCCATGGGATGCGCTCATCGGCTGCGCGGCCCGCTAAGGGTAACCCCTATCGGACCACTGAGGCTGTCAGAAGCCGTGACGCAGGCATAATAACGGCCAGTCAAACAGGCATACAAAGCGTGCCGCGCAGAAGGATACGCCTCCATGTGGAACCAGATCTACGATCCCCTGAACAACCCGGTGCTCTCGACCCTCGTGGCCGCGCTTCCTGTCGCCGTGCTCCTCGGAGCCTTGGCGTTTTTTCATGTCAAGGCGCACTGGGCGGCCTTGCTGGGTGTCCTCACAGCCCAGCTGGTCGCCATCTTCGCGTTTGGCATGCCCGCTGCCGCGTCGATCTCGGCCGGGGTTCTCGGTGCTGCCAGTGGCCTCTTTCCGATCGGATGGATCATCCTGAATGTCATCTTCCTGTATCAGCTCACCGAACGAAAGGGCTACTTCGAGGTGCTTAAGGACAGCATCGCCGGGGTCAGTGATGATCGTCGTCTGCAGCTCCTCCTGGTGGCATTCTGCTTTGGGGCGTTTTTTGAGGGCGCAGGCGGCTTTGGCACGCCGGTCGCCGTCACCGGCGCGATTCTCATCGGGCTCGGATTTGCTCCGCTGGCAGCATCCGGACTGTCACTGATCGCCAACACCGCGCCGGTTGCGTTCGGCGCCCTCGGAGCACCGCTGATCGCGCTCGCAGCGGTCACCGGACTTGATCTTTTCCAGCTCTCGGCGATGGTGGGCCGGCAATTGCCGTTCTTCTCAGTGCTCGTCCCATTCTGGCTGCTGATCGCGTTTTGTGGCTGGCGCGGCATGTTGCAGATCTGGCCGGCCGTGCTGATCGCGGGCGCAAGCTTTGCCGTGCCGCAGTACCTGATCTCAAACTACCATGGACCCTGGCTGGTCGATGTCGGCTCCTCCGTGATCTCGATGGCCTGTCTGAGCCTGTTCCTGAAATTCTGGAAACCCCGGGAGATCTGGACCTCGGTGACGGGCAAGCAATCCGACAACCAGCCGGCCGGATCTCCCGGGACCACACACACGCGCCATCCGCTCGAGGTGCAGCTGCGCGCCTGGTTACCCTGGTTCATCCTCTCGATCGTCGTCGTCGCATGGGGTATCCCGGAGTGGAAGAAGATGCTCGACGGCTGGTCGAGCCCGAAGTTTCAGTGGCCGAGCCTGCATCTTCTGGTCACCAAGGTTCCGCCCGTGGTCTCGGGCCCGAAGCCGGAGCCGGCAGTCTTCACGCTCAACTGGCTGTCCGCGACAGGCAGTGGCATCCTGACGGCCGCCCTGGTTTCCGGGCTGGTGATGGGCTATGGCGTGCTCGACATCCTGAAGGTCTATTGGGACACCATCAAGCTCACGCGCAATTCCCTTCTGACCATTGCGGCGATGCTCGCCATCGGCTACACCACACGCTACGCCGGCCTCGATTCGACGCTCGGGCTTGCCTTCGCCCATACCGGCGTGCTCTATCCGTTCTTCGGCGCGCTGCTGGGATGGCTGGGCGTCGCGCTGACTGGATCCGACACCGCGTCGAATGTGCTCTTTGGCGGCCTGCAGAAGACCACCGCGGAGCAGCTCGGCCTCTCGCCGATACTCATGTCGGCGGCGAACAGCTCCGGGGGCGTGATGGGAAAAATGATCGATGCCCAGAGCATCGTCGTGGCCAGCACGGCAACCCGGTGGTATGGCCACGAGGGCGATATCCTGCGCTACGTGTTCTGGCACTCGATCGCGCTAGCCTGCCTGGTTGGCGTGCTGGTGGTGCTGCAGGTCTACGTCGCCCCCTTTAGCGGGATGGTCGTGCACTAGGCGAGCTCCCGCTACTCGCCCTCGAACGAGCAGACTGCGTACGGTCCGAGTCCGGCCGCGCCCAGCAAAGCCGAGCCCCCCAGATCCGGGAGATCGACGATGGCGGCCGCTTCGACGACTGTGGCACCGAGGCGGGCCAGCAGCTTGGCGGCCGCAAGCATGGTGCCACCGGTTGCGATCAGATCGTCGACGAGCAGAATCCGGTCACCGCTCCCGCAGGCGTCGGCATGGACTTCAACAGTGGCATTGCCATACTCGAGCGCGTAGTCCTCGGCCAGCGTCTCGAACGGCAGCTTGCCCTGCTTTCGGACCGGCACGAACCCGAGGTTCAGTTCGTAGGCGATCACCGAGCCGATGATGAAGCCGCGCGCATCGATGCCGGCCACGAGGTCCAGATCCGCACCGAAATAGCGATGCACGAAGAGGTCAATCAGCACCCTAAAGGTCCGGGGATCGTGCAGCACCGGTGTGATGTCACGGAACTGGATCCCAGGCTTTGGCCAGTCGGGAACGGTGCGGATCTGCTTGCGAACGGCTTCGGCGCTGTGCATCGGGGTTTGGCACTCAGGGCAAAACCTCATTCTAGCGAGCCTCGGCTCTGCCGGGGTGGCCTCTGGCATGCGGTGCGCGCAGCCTGGGCTCGGCGCGCCCAAGTGCTGCCCGGATGGGTGTGCCGCGCTAAGTCACGTAACTGAGTCACCTAACTGAGTGACGCAACTGAGTGACGTAACTGAGTGACGCAACTGAGGGACGCAGCGAGGAGGCGCCCTAACTGCCGCCCCTGGTGGGCGGCGCGTGGCGGTGGCGGTTGTTGAACCAGCATTCGCCGCAGAGCGTACACTGCTCGAAGACCTTGGAGCCCAGGGCCTCGCTGGTGGTCGGGTCGAACTCCTCCATCCGCCACCTAAGTGTCGAATGCGGAAAGAGGGGGTCGGCGGCGAGCGCGCTGCAATTCGGACACATCAGAAGGGCCGCATCGAGGGGCACTCCAGTCAGTGGTGCGGGCGCCTCTGGGGCTCTCTGCGATCCCCGGCGCCCGGTTTGTTCCCCGATTGTCGTCCTTTGGACCCTGCTGCGCCGAGTCCGAATCTTGAAAATTTGTTAATCGGCTTTCCGATTGGGCGAAAGCGACGCGCCAAGCGCACACTCCGGGCGCGTTTTGCGTGATTTGAACTGCTTTCGGCGCGCTAAGGGGTTAGGCTCTTAGATGGCCTCGCAAACGGACGGTCCGCCCACGGGCTGGCGATTTGTCCGGCCCCCGAGGCTGTCGGATTCCCCTTATTAACCCCGGGTTGCAGTCGACCCAATCTAACCTTGAAGCCATGACGAATCATCGCAAGCCCCGTCCCCAAGTGCCCGCGTCGAAGGACGCAATACGTCGCGGCCGCAAGCCGCAGAAGGCCTTCATCAACGTACTTGTGCGCACTTCGACCCGCTCAGCGCTGACGAGACTGAAAGCCGAGCTGGAGCTCCCTAGCCAGGGGGAGGTCATCGACCACCTCGTCGCGAATCTCGCCAAAGCGAGGGCCGGTAGCTAGACCCGCTAGAGCGGGAGGACGGACTCGCCCATCAGGGCGGCGTCAACGGCCCGCGCGCACTGCCGACCTTCGCGAATGGCCCAGACCACCAGCGACTGGCCACGGCGCATGTCTCCAGCGGCAAATACTTTCGGAATCGAGGTCTGATAGGCGCCAGCGCCCTCGGTAGGCGCGCGCGCATTGCCGCGGGCGTCGCGCTCCAAGCCGAGCGCTGTGAACAGCGAGGCGGCGCGGGGCCCGACGAATCCCATGGCCAAGAGTACGAGATCCGCGGGGATCTCGACTTCGCTACCGGAGATCTCAACCATGCGCCTGACGCCCGTCCGCTCGTCCTGAAGCCACTCTACCCGCGCCAGGGTCACGGCCTTGACCTGATTCTTCTGCTTGCCCTCGCCCCCCTTAAAGCTCTTGGTGGTGAGCGCCCAGTCCCGCTCGCAGCCCTCCTCGTGCGATGAGGATGTCCGCAGCTTCATCGGCCAGTACGGCCAGGTCAGGGCGATGTTCTCCTCGGTGGGAGGCTGCGGCAGGAGTTCGATCTGGGTGACGCTCGCCGCTCCCTGCCGGTTGCTGGTTCCGACGCAGTCAGAGCCCGTGTCGCCCCCGCCGATGACGATGACATGCTTGTCGCGCGCAAGAATCTGCTCCTTGAGCTTCTCGCCGGCCACCACCTTGTTCTGCTGGGGGAGAAATTCCATGGCGAAGTGCACCCCCTTTAGGGTGCGGCCGGGAACGGGCAGATCACGCGGATCCTCGGCGCCGCCGGCCAGGACGATCGCATCATAGGTCTTCAGGAGTTCCTCGGCCGAGACGCCCACGCCCACTTCGATGCCCGTACGGAATTCCACGCCTTCCGCGCGCATCTGCTCCACGCGTCGGTCGATGTGCAGCTTCTCCATCTTGAAATCCGGAATCCCGTAACGAAGCAGTCCGCCCACGCGATCGCTCTTCTCGAACACCACCACCGAATGGCCAGCCCGCGCGAGCTGTTGTGCGCAGGCGAGTCCAGCAGGTCCCGATCCGACGATGGCGATCCGCTTGCCCGTCTTCTGGCGCGGGGGCTGCGGCACCACCCATCCCATCTCCCAGCCCCGGTCGATGATGGCGTGCTCGATCGACTTGATGCCGACCGGGTCCGCATTGATGTTCAGCGTGCAGGCGGCCTCGCACGGGGCCGGGCAGACCCGCCCCGTGAACTCCGGGAAATTGTTGGTCGAATGCAGCGTGTCGAGTGCCTCGCGCCAATTCTGACGGTACACGAGGTCGTTCCAGTCCGGGATGATGTTGTTGACGGGACAGCCGTTCTGGCAGAACGGGATGCCGCAGTCCATGCACCGCGCACCCTGCACCTTCGCCTCCTCGTCGGAGAGGTGCATGACGAATTCACGATAGTGCTGAAGCCGCGTCTGCGGCGGCTCGCTCGCCTCGCGCAGGCGCTGGTATTCAAGAAATCCGGTGATCTTTCCCATGGCAGGTTCTTTCTCTTCGGTGCGAACTAGGCGGCCAGTCGTTGCGAGCCCGGCTCGATGCTCACTGCTGCGATGTTCTTGAGCGCCTTGCGGTACTCGTGCGGCATGACCTTGACGAAGAGATTGCGCATCGACGCCCAGTTTTCCAGAATTGCCTTGGCCCTGAAGGACCCGGTATAGCCGAAGTGCTTCTGCACCAATTCGCGCAGGATCTCCTCGTCGGTCCGACCCCAGTGCCAGCCGGCCGGATTGCCCGACTGGCTCTGTCGCTCCGCGGTCTGCAGCGGCTCGAGATCAACCATGGCTGTGTTGCAGCGCTTGGCAAAGGTGTGGTCCTCGTCGAACACGTAGGCCACGCCGCCCGACATTCCCGCCGCGAAATTCCGACCCGTCTCGCCCATCACAACCACTGTGCCCCCGGTCATGTACTCAGCACCGTGGTCGCCGCAGCCTTCGACGACGGCAGTCGCGCCCGAATTGCGCACCGCGAAACGTTCCCCTGCCACGCCATTGAAATAGGCCTCGCCGGCGATCGCGCCGTAGAGGACCGTATTGCCGGCGATGATGTTCTCAGGACCGAAGCCGCGAAAGTCGTTGGGGGAGCGCACGATGATGCGGCCGCCCGAGAGACCCTTGCCGACATAGTCGTTGCCCTCGCCCACCAGATCGAGGGTGATGCCGTGGGCCAGAAACGCGCCGAAACTCTGCCCGGCCACCCCATTGCACTGGACGTGGATGGTGTCATCGGGCAGCCCCGCATGCCCGTAGCGGCGCGCCACCTCGCCAGAGAGCATCGTTCCGATGGTCCGGTTTACATTGCGCACCGATGTGATGAACGACACCTTCTCGCCGGTCTCGAGCGCCGGACGCGCGCGCTCGATGAGCTTGTGGTCCAGGGCCTTGTCAAGGCGATGGTCCTGACTCTCGCAATGAAAGCGTGGCACGCTCGCCGGAACATCAGGCTGATAGAAGATCCGCGAGAAGTCCAAGCCCTTGGCCTTCCAGTGTTCGATGCCCTTTTTCATGTCGAGCAGGTCGGTTCTGCCGATCAGCTCCTCGAGTCTGCGCACGCCGAGCTGAGCCATCAATTCGCGCGTTTCCTCGGCAACCAGGAAGAAGTAGTTGACGACATGCTCGGGCTTGCCCTGGAACTTGCGGCGTAACACCGGATCCTGGGTCGCGACGCCGACCGGACAGGTGTTCAGGTGGCACTTGCGCATCATGAT
>PLEY01000168.1 GCA_003136595.1 Burkholderiales bacterium | reverse complement strand
CCCGAAAACTATTTTGGCGTGACCGAGAACATTTACGGCCCGGTGGTATCGATTAACGTCTTTTGCTCTCCAAGGGAGATGGGGTTGCCCATGACCAAGACGATGGTCGAGATCACCGATCCAGCGTTCCACATCCTGCATCAATGATGCCAAACGCATCGAGAGACCTGATCTCTAGCCGGTTCGGGCATGGTGCGACCTCCGTTGGAGAGAACCCGCCGAGATCCCGGAGCCGCCTGATCCCGTGAACGCCGTCCAAGTCCCAGGCTGTGATCGAACCGGTGATCACGAGCGACAGACGTGCTCGTTCAATGATGGGCATAGGATATGAGCACCCGTCTCGAGTCAGGGGCAAACAAGGCGCGACATGCGGCGCCACGNNTACGGCGTGACGTACGGCGTGACATACGGCGTGACCTGTCGAGACCGCCCGCTTCGGGTCCGTCCCGGAAGGCGCGTCGCATCACGCGATCACTCTTGCCGAGGCGTCATGTCTATGCCCTGAGCCCCCGGACGGCAAACACATTCTTGCCGTCACGCGCGAGGCGCGATCGTCCGTCTGACAAAGGGCGCCGCTCTGTCCGCGATCAAACCCATCGGAAACGCCGTACGGCCAGCACGAACAGGAGGACGGTCCACACTGCGAGGAGAGCCAAGGCCTGCGACTGGGAGACGAAACTGGCCCCGTCATTGAAGACCGCCCGCATGGCCTTGAGCAAGGGCGCCAGGGGCAATAGATCAGCGCCACGCTGGAGCCACTGCGGAGCCTCGTCGAGCGAAAAATAGACTCCCGAGAGAAGCATAACGGGTAAGAAGACCAGGTTGGCGATGCCGCTGTAGGTCTCGACATTGCGCGCGAAACTCGCCAACAGATAGCCCATGCTGATGAAACAGGCTGAGCCGAAGATGAGGAGGGCAAAAAGACTCCCGTAGCTGCCCTGGTTCCGGATGCCGAATACGAGTGCCCCGCAGAGCAACAGCAAGGTGGCCGAGATGGTCATCACAATCAGGCGCACAGTTAGCTGTGCGCCGAGGTACACGTAACGGGGCAGCGGCGTTGTGGCAAGCCGCTTGTAGCTGCCTTTCTCGCGCAACTCGACATCGACCATACCGACCGAGAAAACACCCATCATGAGCAGGTTCAAACCAAGGAGGCCCGGTAGCAGATAGGCCGCATAGGGTCCATCGCTGCGACCCCCAGGGCTGCTGGACCGCACCGGGATGCGCTCCAGCTCGCGAGCCCCCTGCGAACGAGCCTGCGCCATCAGAAAGCCCTGCTGCACCATGGCATTGATCTGCATTCCCTGCGCCCCCAGATAACTGTTCACGCGCAGGCTATAGTGCCCGCCCTCTCCCTCAAGCATGGCGGGCAGTTTGCCGAGTTGCCAGCGCGACTCCGCCGCAGCCGGTGTCATCACCTCCGGGCTTAGACCCTCCTCGCCCAGCGCAGCCTGGAGTTGCTCATCGGCGGCCCCCGCTGCTGCGGCGCGCGCCCAGACGAGGCGGACCTTCGCGTCGCCACCGCCTCCAAAGATCGTGCCCATGCCGATCAGCATGACAAGGGGGAAGGCGACCAACCAGAATAGCGCCGCCGGGATGCGCAAATAAAGCTTCAGTCCGATCCAGACCTGATTCAGGTAAATTCGGGCATGCATGTCGTGACTCCCGATCAATCTCTGAGGCTGCGGCCCGTGCGTTGCAGGAAGACATCCTCGAGGCTTGCGCGGCGTACGTGCAGCTGCCGGATCGGCAGGTCAAGCGCTTCGATGGAGTTCAGGACCTTCTGCAGATCGTGCCTCGGATCGCCCAGGATGACAACCCAGTGTTGCGCCTTTTCCTCGACGGGCAGGCCGAGATGCTCGGCAAACGGGGTGAGACTGGGGGCGCCTCGTTCGAACTCGATTTCCGCATAGCTTGGCTGATTAAGGCTTGCGATCAGCTCGCGCGGTGTGCCCAGTTGCAGGATCTGGCCCTGGTCCATGATAGCGACACGGTCGCAAAGCGACTCAGCCTCTTCCATGTAATGCGTGGTCAGAAGAACGGTGCGGCCTTCCCGTTTCAGACGGCGCACCATCTCCCAGAGGCCCTGGCGCGCCTGCGGATCGAGTCCTGTGGTCGGCTCATCGAGAAACACCAGCTCCGGGTCGTTCACGAGCGCAAGTCCGAGTGCAAGACGCTGGCGCTGACCTCCGCTCAACTTGCTCTGGTATACCTCTGCCTTGTCCTCGAGCTGCAAGAGCCCCAGGAGTTCCCCCGGATCGCGCGCCTTGGGATAGAAGCTCGCGTACATCTCGAGTGCCTCGCGAACCTTGATCTTGTCCTCCAGTTGGGTGCTCTGGAACTGCACGCCGATCCGGCTGCGGATCGCCTGCCCCTCGCGCCTCCAGTCCAGGCCCAGAATCCGAATCTGGCCCGCATCGGGAATCACAAGGCCTTCGAGCATCTCCATGCTGGTCGTCTTGCCCGCGCCATTGGGCCCGAGCAGACCGAACACCTCACCGCGTGCAACTTCGAGATCCAGTCCGCGCACAGCATGAACGCCGCCAAAGTGCTTCTGCAGTCCGTGTGCCTCGATCGCAATTGAATCCACGACAACTCCCGAGCCAGTGTGTATGGGCGAGATATACAAGGTCCCGGGCCGGCTGACAACAGGAGCTTTGGCATGACCTCCTCGGGTTTCGGTCTCCAAAGCCCAGTGCAGCTCCGGTGGTCGAATCGCTGGAACCCGTGTCGCCGAACCCCTCGTCCTGAAGTGTAGTAGGGTGATGGTTTGCTCCGGGGACCGGAGCGCGCTGCGCGGGCTGACCTCAAGAGCTCCCGTCTGCGCTCACCATTGCCAGACCCCCTGCACATCCACACGATCATGGATCAGACCGGCGACGAACCACTGGCAAGCCCATCTCCCGACGGCAGGGCGGTCCGACTCAAGACATGTTCGACTGGCTAAAGAAAAGAAAGGAAAGTCCTCAGTCAGCCGTTGCGGCTCTGGCAGCGGGTGCGCAACCCGCATCGCGGCGCGATGACGAGCTGACCCTGGAGACCCTGAAGAAGGAGGGCGACCAGTTCCTGAAGCTCGGCCAGTTCAAAGAGGCAGAGGATTGCTATCTGCGCGTTTTGCAAGCGGACCCGGATTACGCCTTCGCGCTCATCAATCTGGGCTTCGTCCTCCAGGAACAGGGGCGTGCCGATGAGGCCCTCGCCTATCTCCGGCGGGCCCTGCAGATCGCCCCGGATGATGCGGACACCCACTACCTTCTGGCAACCCTCCTGCGGTCCCGGGGTCGGCAGGACGAAGCCCTGGTTCATCTGGAGCGGGCTGTGTCATTGCGTACCGACTTTGAGAACGCCTATCGCGAACTGGTATCGATGCTCTTCGATTCAGGGCAGTTCGACCGCGCGGCACTCTGGTCTGATACGGCGATCCGACTTGCTGCGGGTTCGCCAGACATTCTCCTCTATCGCAGCTTCCTGCATGCCCAGGCGGGCCAGCTCGAGGCGGCGATCGCCACCTGCAGGCGGGCGCTGACTATGCGCGCAGGGGCTACGGCGGCAGGACATCTTGGGCGGCTGCTGCACGCACTCTTGCAGCGCATCGAGGCAAGTCCGCCGGGCGCCAGTGGTGGACTCGCGTCGGCTACGATTGACGGCCAGGTTCTTGCAGAAGGTCTCGAGCCCCGTGCGCGCGCCGGCACGCTCGAAGGTGCACGCTCGCCTCTGGAGCGTGAGATCGCCCAGGCCTATTTCGACCTCGGTGCGGCCTATCGTGCGGCTTTCGACTTTGCCCTCGCTCAGAGCGCCTTTGAACGAGCCATAGCACTGGCCCCGGAAGTCGCCGGGTTTCACTATGCCCTGGGCTCAACCCTGCAGCTGCGACAATCCCTTGACGCCGCGATGCAATGTTTCGAGCGGGCCATCGCGCTCGAGCCGGATGATCTGCTCGCTCGTTGGGCGAAGGCCATGCTCAATGTTTCGGCGTTTCCGGCCTCGCGCCTCCGTGCGCTGCAGGAGCGAGAGCTGCTTGCCCAGAGCATCACCGAATTCGAACGATGGTGGGAGGACACCGACATCCGGGGTGACGAATTTGTCGGCGCCCATGCGCCCTTCTTTCTCAGCTATCAGGAATGCGACAACCGCTCCGTGCTCCTGCTACATGGCGCGTTGTGCTGCCGGGCCATGCAGCGCTGGCTCGTATCCCAAGGCCGTTTTGAACGTACCGCGCGCGTGTCCCGCAGACTGCGGGTGGGAATCGTCTCCGCCGACATCCGCGAACACTCGGTATGGTTCGCGCTCATCAAGGGATGGCTGCGGCATCTTGACCGCGAACGCCTCGAGATCGGACTCTTTTCACTTTCCGGCATCCTTGACCACGAGTACGAGTGGGCGCGATCTCAGGCCGACTACATGATCGAGGGTCCCCGCCCCCTGGACCAATGGGTCAGCGCCATCCGGGAGCGCGACCCGGAAGTTCTGATCTACCCGGCCATCGGGCTCGATCCCTTCACCTGGCAACTGGCGAGCCTGCGGCTTGCGCCGACCCAGGTCAACACGTGGGGACACCCGGATACCTGCGGGCTGCCAACCATCGACTTCTATCTTTCAGGCGCCGAGTTCGAAGGCGACGACGCTAAGGAGTACTACACAGAGAAGCTGGTCAGGCTCCCCGGATTGGGCAATGCCTACGAGATGCGAGCAACCCAGCCTGCTGTACTGGACTGGGCTGACCTCGGCATCGATCCGAACCGGCCGATTCTCATCTGTCCAGGCAATGCCTTCAAATACCAGCCGGAGTTCGATACAGTCTTCGCCGGGATCGCGCGCTGTATCCCGGACTGCCAGTTGGTCTTCTTTCGGCAGCGCCCGACCGACCTCGCCGACCAGTTGCGGGACCGCCTCGTCAGGGTGTTCTCCGAGGCTGATCTCGATTTCGCCCACTGCGGCCGATTCATAGCCAACCAGCCCATTGATCGTTACCATGAACTGCTGCGCTCGGCACACGTGTTTCTGGATAGTATCGGCTTTTCGGGCTACAACAACGTTGTCCAGGCGGTAGAGTGTTCGCTGCCGGTCGTCACGCGCGAGGGACGGTTCCTGCGGGGGAGGTTGGGTAGCGGCGTATTGCGCCGCATGGGCCTGACCGAGCTGATCGTGCCCACCGAAGAGGCCTACGTGGCGCTGGCTGCAAGGCTGATTTCGGATGTCGACTATTCCCGCAAGATCAGGTCCGACCTCGCCGAACGCCGCCACGTTCTGTACAACGACACGCGAGCAGTCCGTGCGCTGGAGGATTTTCTCGTCGCGGTGCGAGCGCCCGCCGATCCGGGTAGAGCGCAGCCGATCTGAGCGTGATCAGAAGGCGACCGGCAGCCTGGTTTCCACAAGCCGGGCCGCGAGCCACCCAGAGGAAGCTCGCGCGCAAATGACGGTCCCGCAGTCCAGCCGGAAAAGTCTGTCGCGCCCTGGCTCGAACCCTTCCCTAACGCGCCACCCCCGGCGGCACCACGGGCACGGTCCGCCAGCCCTCCTGACACTGGGTCACGCGCGGGTAGTAATCTCGTGCCGACTCGCAGTAGTACCAGCTCTGGGACGTGTCAGGCCCGCCCGGGTCGACCGTGATCGGCGCGTTCACAGGGGGCGCATAGCCCGCTTGCGGATAGTCGTAGGCCGGATAGGGATAATAGTAGGGATATGCGGGGGCGGCGGCTTCCCAGCCCAGTCCGAGACCCAGGCCAAGCCCCCACCAGCCGAGACCGTCGCCCCCCCAGCCCCGGCCTCCACCCCCGTGCCAGCCGCCACCGCCGCGACCTCCTGATCCACCGTGACCGCCGCCGTGACCACCGCCACCGTGGCCACCACCACCGTGTCCCTGCGCTGCGGCCGGCGGAAGAAACGGGATACCACAGCATGCGGCGCACACGATGCAGACCTTCAACAGATGCTTTTTCATGATGTGAGCCTCAAAGTTTCCCTAGCCCTCAATCCGGACCAGGATACCCATCGGGCCGCCCCGGTCGATTTCCCGGCCCAAGTCTCGCTGCGTCCTGGGAATCCCAGCCGCCGTCGTGACCGGACATTCGGTGGTAGACCTCGTGCCAGAAAAGATCGAAGATCGTCTTCTGGTTGGTTTCCAGTTTGTCGTAGAACGCCTGGGTACGAGCCTGGGCCGCCTCGAGCTTGACAAGGTGTCCTTGTTTCCAGGCGATCTCCTCGCGCAGGCGCTCGATGCCACGGGACATCTGCTCCGGGGTGCTCGCGTCCTGGTGCTTTTCCATGCCCGTCTTGGCATCCGCCGAACCGTGGCCTGGTTCCAGCTGCTCGCGAGCATCCTTCAAGACTCCGCTGGACCAGACTTCCCAGGCGCTGACCTGGCCGGGCGCGAGGTTCAGCTTGAGCTTGAGCTCGTCTAGCGTATGCTGCGTGTGCTCGATCCAGCCGGGCGCCCGCGTGTGGCCGGCTGGTCTGTCGGGAGACCCTGGCGCCGGCTCGGCCGCGTACACGGGAAATCCGTGCAGCAGAATGACGAGGCCCGCGATCTGCGCGAGCGTGCCGATGGGTTTCGTTTTGTTCATACGTTCTCCTGTTCGGGTCTATCGCGGACAGACCGGGACTGCGCTGTGTCCTGCTCGACGGAGTGCAAACCCGGCACGCATTGCCTCGTGGACCCTGCCCCACATCCACGCCGCACGCCGCACGGCGGTATGGTTCTCAACGGCTGCCCTGCGAAAGGAGGCTCAGCATGCACCGATGAAAATTCCACCCCTTGTCCCATCTCAACAAAGCGGCATTGACTCGCCCGTGAAGGTCAGCAAGAAGCGACTACCTGGGGCGGGCACGAGTGTCTTCCGGGCGAGCCGCTCATCCGGGAAAATTTCATTTCTTCCTTTGCATCCATTCGGCACCCTTTTTGCATCTAAGACCCAGTAGCGCATCCGGATTCACCAACCCGGATGAACTGGGTCCACTCTTGGGAGAGATCAATGCATTTCACTTGGGACGCGTCGACGCTCGGGGCTCTCATCCCGATCGTGGGCATGCTGATACCCATCGTCGCCATCATTGCGGGTGTGGTGCAGTGGTGGCACGGCGAACAACTGCGCCATGACACGATCCGGGAGCTCGCCCGAAGCGGCCAGAGCATCCCTGCGGAACTGCTCAAGGGCAACCGTTCCGACGAGTCCCCAAACAGTACCGGGCGGGGTAGCCGCGTACCTGGCTCCTTGCGCACGGGCCTGATCCTCCTTAGCATCGGGCTCGCCCTGACGATTGCTCTCTACATGGTGTCCCCAGAGGAAGCGATCTGGGGTTTTGGGCTGATTCCGACGTTCCTCGGGGTCGCCTTTCTGGTCATCTGGAGGATAGAGAGCCGCGCGCGAGTGTGAGCCTCTGGATTGCAGGGTTCGTGCTCGCAGCGCTCTCATGAGACAGGCTGCCAGCCCTCTGGCCGAGGACGACCTCGTGCTGGTCGCCAGGGTCGTGGCCAGCGACGACCGCAAGGCCTTCGCCGCCCTCGTGGGGCGCCACCAGGGCCCTATCCGGGCGCTGCTGCGCCAGCTTGCGGCGGGTGATGCTGCGTATGCCGACGATCTGGCACAGGCCACCCTGCTAAAGGCCTACCTGACGCTCGACCAGTTCCTGGGCCAGGCCCAGTTGCGAACGTGGCTCTATCGCATAGCGTGCAACGAATTTTTCCAGGACCGGCGCCGCACGGCCAGGGAGCGGGCCATGCGCAGCGACACGGACGGTGGGCTCGAGAGCCTCGCGGAGCTCGTTGAGACGCGAAACGATCTCGTCCTCGATCTCCAGCGAGCCCTTGAGAGGCTCCCTGCCGCAGAGCAGCACGCGATTCTCCTGTGTCACTACGCAGAGATGAGTCACGCTGAGGCGGCCGCTCTTGTGGGCTGTCCTCTTGGCACCCTAAAATCCAATGTCTTGCGAGGGCGCGCTAAACTACGATTGATGTTGACTGCGTGGGCGCCTCAGAATCTGGAGAACTGAACGTGGAATCTGACGACAAGAATTCCCAAGCAGAACTTTCCGAGAACGCGCTAGACGCGCTCCTGAAGCGGGCCGCCCTGGGGCGGGCCGGCCCGCCTGATGAGATGTTCGGCCAGCGCATCATGGCAAGCCTTCCCGCGCCGAGCCAGCCTGGATTCTGGCGCCTGCTTCACGCCGCATTGATCGGAGCGGCGGGCCTCGCGACGGCAGCCATGATTTTCGAGCACCGGCTTGAACTTGCAACGATCTTCACACGCTCCCTTGCGATGGGGCAGGTGCAGCTGACGATCGCTTCCTGCACGCCATATCTGATCCTCACAGGACTTGCATGGTTGGGGTACCGAAGCGCCGTAGAATGAACAGGTCCCCTGCGGTCCCAAGATTCGCTGGCTCCCGCAACGCGGGGCTCGCACCGGCACAATGGCCCGACCGTACCATCGCACGGATCGGGGCCGTACGCCCCATCTCGCGCCGAGATGGGCCGGCCTGCGGCTCCGATTCAAGGTCGTGATGCTTTCGGATCGCGGCGCGCCTCAGGACAGTCCCTAGCCCGTCCCAAACTCATCATGTTCAATTGGATCAGAAGGAAATCAGCGGCGGGGCCGCAGTCGGACGGGCCGCGCCAACCAGACCGCGCCGCCCCGATACCGTTGGAGAACGCCGATGACCTGAAGAAGGAGGGCGACCGGTTTCTGAAGGAGGGCCTCCTTGAGGAGGCAGCCGTCCACTACCGCAAGGTGCTCGCAATCGACGTGCAGCACCGCGATGCCCTCATCAATCTCGGCTTCGTCCTTAGCGAGAAGGGACAGGTCGCCGAGGCTCTCCCGTTCCTCGAGCGCGCGGTGGCGATCGATCCGGCTGATCCCGACGCCCGGTTCCTGCTCGGCAAGATGCTGCAGGCTGCCGGTTCCCCGAGCGCCGCACGTCCGCATCTCGAACGGGCCATCGCACTTCGGCCGGGCTTTGAGCAAGCCTACCGTGAGCTCGTTGTGGTGCTCTTCCTGGAGGGACTGACCGAGGAGGCCACGCAGTGCTGCGAGAAGGGTCTAGCCATCTGTCCGCAGTCGGCCGAGCTTCATTACTACCGCAGCAATCTGTACCGGCACAACCGGGACCTGGACCGGGCGATCACGAGCTGCGAGCACGCGTTGGAGCTCAGGCCAGGGCTAAAGAGCGCCTGCGCTAGCCTCGCAGTCATGATCCGGGATCGGCTGAACTCAGCTGAGCCCGACGCGTCGGGTCAAGCCGCACTGGCCGCAGCGCGCGCCTATCTCGCTCTCGGAAATGCCTACTTCGGTCATATCGACTACGGGCAGGCCCGCGCGGCATTCGAGAGCGCGGTCGCGCTCGCCCCCGAGGTTGCTGAGTATCATTTCTATCTGGGCTATGTATTCAGTGCGATGAACCGCAACGCGGAGGCGCGGGCTTGCTATGACGAAGCTCTCGCGCTCGACCCTGATGATGCCCGGACGCGCTGGGCCAAAATCATGCTCCACGCGCCCGCCTATCATGACGATGGCTCGAGCACGCTGGCTGCGCGCCTGGAGCTCGAGAAGTCCTTGCGCGAGTTCGAATCCTGGTGGGAAGGGACGCCGTGCGATGGTGAGCAGTTCGTGGGAGTCGGTTCCCCCTTCTATCTGACCTACGAAGAAACCAGCAACCGGGCGATCATGGAACGCTATGGTTCGATCTGCGCACGTTCCATGGACCGCTGGCTCAGTCGGCAGACCTTTGCTCCGGCACCCCACGAGACGCCGAATCCCCGCCTACGCATCGCCCTGGTTTCGGGAGAGATCCGGGTCCATTCCGTCTGGTTCGCCCTGACCAAGGGCTGGCTCCTGCACCTCGACCGCAGCCGCTTCGAAGTAATCGTCCTGTCCCTGGAATATGTCGAAGACAGTGAATTCCAGCAGGCACGCGCGCTGGCCGACCGGTTCGTTGCCGGACCCAAGAAACTGGTGGAGTGGGTCCAACTTCTGCGCGACCTCAGGCCCGACGTGGTGTTCCATCCGGCGATCGGCCTGAACTCCACCACGCAGCAGCTCGCCAGCATGCGACTAGCACCGATCCAGATCTCGACATGGGGGCATCCTGACACCTCGGGCCTGCCCACCATCGATTACTACCTGTCCGGTGCCGATTTCGAGCCGGCCGATGCCAACGAGGAGTATTCCGAGCAACTCGTCTGTCTGCCCCGCCTGGGTAATTCCTATCAGGGGGTAAGAACCGTTGGCCGAACGCCCGACTGGGACGCGCTCGGCATCGATCGCACCCGTCCGCTACTCGTGTGCGCCGGTACCGCTTTCAAGTACCAACCCATCCACGACCGGCTCTATGCCGAGATTGTGCGTCGCCTGCCCGGTTGCCAGCTGCTGTTTTTCCGCCTGGTTCCGGCGCATCTGGCAGACCTCTTGAAGACGCGCCTCGGCGATGTTTTCGCCGCCGCGGGGGTCGATTTCGAAGCGCACGTCCGATTCATGGATCCGCTTTCCCGTCACGAATTCCACGGTTTGCTTGAGCATTCTGACATGCTGCTCGACACCATCGGCTTCTCGGGGTACAACACCGCGATCCAGGCCATCGAGTGTGGCCTGCCGGTTGTGACCCGGGAGGGACGGTTTCTGCGCGGCCGGCTCGCGAGCGGTATTTTGCGGATCATGGAGATACCCGAGTTGATCGCCCAGACCGATGACGAGTATGTGGAACTGGCCGTCGCCCTTGCCAGCGACCGCCTGTTCCAGGACCGCATGCGCGCGGCGATCATCGCGCGTCGCGGCATTCTCTTCGATGACATCGAGCCGGTGCGGGCGCTCGAGGAGTTTCTA
Source organism: Burkholderiales bacterium (assembly GCA_003136595.1). Classification (GTDB taxonomy): domain Bacteria; phylum Pseudomonadota; class Gammaproteobacteria; order Burkholderiales; family Burkholderiaceae_D; genus BOG-994. The sequence continues at coordinate 27,370 of PLEY01000168.1, read as the reverse complement.
CTGGAGAGGCATCGCGAGCTCGACTCCGGCCGCACGCCCACTGCCTCCACAGCCACCTCATAGCAACTCGCCCTTGCAACCGGGCGGGCCAACCGGGGCACGCCGCGCTTTTGGCCACGGCCCATCCACGGCGGCAGAGCGGCTCCTTGGCTGCGGTTCACTCGGCCTCGAACTCTGAGATCTCGTCAAGAATCCCCCGGGCGCGGCTGACACTTCTGCCAACCAGATGGTCCCGGATCCGCTGCACAAGGTCCATCCGGCTGGATGTGGCCAACCAGCGGTGGAGCAGCAGTACGACCCCGAGGCAGGCCAATCCGCTCCCGAGAAAACTGGCGATGACCCATGGGGCGCTCTCGTAGAGGTCGATGCCGAAAGCCATATCAAAGCCGATCACAACCATCGGAATCCACGCGAGGCAGCTTGCAACGCCGAACACCCAGGCGAGCCGCAAGCGCCACAGACTCAGGAGCGTGAGCTGACGCTGGATGGCGACGACCGGCTGGGAATAATCGATCGAAGCGAGCAGGTGGAGCGTGCGGGCGGCACCGGCGACCATGCCGATGCCATAGACATGGAGCACGATTCCACTGAAGGCCAGCGCGGGCGCATCGAGATGCCTCACCCAGAACAAGGCAGAGATCGCCGTGACGGCAAGACCCGAGAGGATCTGCAAGATCTGTGCGGCCCCGAGCGGCCAGAGCCGCGATCGCAGCTCGCGGGTCCGACGCTCCCGGGACTCCCGATGCAGATTCACGGCGTACCGTGCCATGTCCTGCTCCAGAGAGCGCAGGATGCCCCTTAATTCATCGAGTTCCATAGCGGCTTTTCTCCGTGTTGGGTTGGGTGGACGCCCGCGCCTGTACCCGGTCACGCAGGCGCTGCTTGATGCGTGCGATCTTGGTGGAAACGTTGGATTCGCTGATCCCCAGTACTTCGGCGATTTCGGTATACGGCCGCTCATCGAGGTAGAGCAGGGCCAGCGCCCGGCTCATCGGATCAAGCTCGGCGATCAACTGGTTAAGCTCCTCCACCCGCTCGTCGCCCAAGGTGTCTGGGGCCGGAACGGCCAAGGCCGCCTCGAGATGATCGTCCCAGGCGAGAAAGCGCTCCGAGCGGGCGCGCATCTGACGGAAATGAGTGATTCCGACATTGAGCGCAATGCGATACATCCAAGTGGAGAAGCGCCGCGTTTCGTCATAGGTGGGGAAAGCGCGCCAAAGCTGACTGCAGATCTCCTGGGCAAGATCATGGCGTTCATCGCCTGATCCCGCGTAGATCCTCGCGACGTGCAAGACAATGCGGCGATGCTCGAAGAGCAGAGCCTCAAAGCGGAGCGCGGTTTCTCGGGGATCGGCGGGCATGGACGGGGCGATGAAAGGGTGCCTATACCAAGATGATTCGCGGCAGCGTCCCGGATGTCACACCAGGCCAAACTTTTTTTTCCGGAGGGCCAGTATCCTGCTACCCCTCCCCGCTCCCGTGGGACCCCGGACGCGCGCCTCGGGCCATGGGGCATGCGCGGCGAAACAGGCCGGGCCGTCTAGTCAGAAGTTCGACGAAACCGGGGTATCGCAATCCCCGTGCCGGGCAGCCACCTCCTTAACGCCGGAGTCGTGATCACGGTGCTCAAAACGGCCATCAGGACCAGCATGGTGAAGACATTCTGGGAAATGACGTGCAGGTCGAATCCAACGTTGATGACGATCAGCTCCATCAGGGCGCGCGTGTTCATCATGATGCCAATCACCTTGGATTCGGCGACAGACCGCTTGGACCAGCGCGCGGCGAGATAGCAGCCGCCAAACTTGCCGAGCACGGCCAGTGCCATGAGCAGGGCGCACCAGGCCCACAGCGACGGGCTATTCAAGCCCCCGATGTCGGTACGCAACCCCGTGTAGGTGAAGAAAATAGGCAGGAAGAAGACCGTGACGAAACGACCCACGCTTTCATTCCAGCTTTCGACAAAGGCGCGCTGATCGTGGACCAGGATCCCCATCATGAAGCCGCCGAAGATGGCGAATATGCCGATCTCGTAGGTGGCGATGGCCGAGACAAAGATGCACGCCAGCATCAGTCCGAGCAGATTGGGAGACAGGGTGCGGGTCCGAGCTCGTGAGCGCTCGATGGTCCCCTGCAAAATCGGCCTGACGATCGACCATGTGACGACGACATAGCCTGTGAGCCCGGCGAGCCTCGCTGCGAGCGTCGCGGCCGAGAACTCGGTGACGGCCACGGCAGTCACGACGGTCAGGAGGAGCCAGCCGACGACATCATTGATGGCCGCAGCGCTGATCGTGATCACGCCAAGCGGCGTCTTGGTCATGCCAAATTCCATCATGATCCGCCCAAGGATGGGCAATGCCGTGATCGACAGTGCAGTGGCCGTGAACAGGGCATGCGCGAGCACGGGAGCGTCGGGCGAGAGGATCGGCGCGGCCGTCCATCCAAACAGGAAACCAAGCAGGAAGGGGAGCAGCATACCGGCGGCGGCAATCCGCAGCACCGCGCGGCGGTTGGGCTTGTCGGCCAGATGCGTAAAGTCAAACTCGCTTCCGATCTGGAACATCAGAAGAATGAGACCGATCTGACTGAGGATCATCATCGGCTCCGGTCGGTTCGACTGAAAGATCGACGCGAACAGGTCCGGCGCGGCACGACCCAAAAGAGAGGGCCCAAGCAGGATGCCGACGATGATCTCGCCGACGACGCGGGACTGCGCAAGGCGCGTGGCAAGCCCTCCGGCAAGGCGGGCTGCAACGATGATCAGAACGAGCTGCACGAGGACGAAGAAGAGCAGCGACTCGCTCGCATGACTGCCGGTCTGAACGGTGCTCATCAGATTGCGCACTCAGCCTGGTCCAACACAAGCAATGGGATGGGTGAGCGACTCATCGTTCGAGGGTTGCCGGGAGGGTTGGCGGGAGGAGGTCGGGAAGTGGCCGGGAGAAGAGCGCTGCGGTGCGTGCGCTGTCCCGATTGTTCCCCGCATGGGCCACCCGTCCGACGAAGAATGCGAGCCGCGCCACGCACGGCCCACTTCGGTTGATTCTCATCGAACCCACCGCGCCTTGCGCCGGGGCCGAGCGTTACAAACCTGGACGGCGGAATCCCGCCCGGTGCGCGCACAAGGCGCAAGGTCCCGGTCCGACGTGCCAATGATGCAGGTGAACGCGGCCGGAGGCAAGCTCGCTCCGGCCGTCCTGATCGTCCTCTACGTCTCGATTCGAGCGGGCCGGGCGGTCTCGAACGGAACCCAGACGGGGTCTCGCGCCCGGCCGCGGCACGCGAGCGCCCGCGCCCCGCATTCGCCCGAGCGACGGCTGGCCGCCGCGGAACCGGGAAAGCCCGCTTACAGGCCCCTGCTAGGCCCCTGCAAGGCCCCAGCAAAGCGCCACCCCGGTGCCGAGGGCGCGGGAAGGCCTTGCTATAATTGACGTCCCGGGTGCCTCGGCACCCGGATAGCACACAAACCCGTGTGGCCGGATCGGGCAGCCTTGCCCGTCACTTGCTGGAGAATCTTATGTCGATGGCCGATCGTGATGGCTTCATTTGGAAGGACGGCAAGCTCGTCCCCTGGCGCGAGGCCACCACACACGTTCTCACGCATACGCTGCACTACGGGATGGGCGTATTCGAAGGGGTACGCGCGTACCGGCAGCCCGATGGCTCCACGGCGATCTTCAGGCTTGCCGACCACACCAGGCGGCTTTTCAACTCCGCCAAGATCTTCCTCATGGAGATACCATTCACCGAGGCCGTTATCAACGAAGCCCAGAAGGAGACCGTGCGCGCCAACCGGCTCGAATCCTGCTATCTGAGGCCGCTCGCCTTCTACGGTTCGGAGAAGATGGGCGTCGCCGCACGCGGCAACACCGTCCATGTGGCGATCGCGGCCTGGTCTTGGGGCACCTACCTCGGTGAGGAGGGCCTGACCAAGGGAATTCGCGTGAAGACCTCCTCGTTTGCGCGGCATCACGTCAATGTCACGATGTGTCGCGCCAAGGCCTGCGGCAACTATGTGAACTCGATCCTGGCCAACCAGGAGGCGACGATGAACGGCTACGATGAGGCCCTGCTACTGGACGTCAACGGCTACGTTGCCGAAGGGGCTGGCGAGAATCTCTTCATCGTCAAGGACGGGGTGCTGTACGAACCTGAGGTCACCTCGGGTCTCATGGGGATCACCCGGCAATCGATCATCGAGCTTGCCGGCGTGCTGGGGATCCCTTTCAAGTCGCGCCTGCTCACGCGCGATGACGTGTACCTCGCCGACGAGGCATTCTTCACGGGCACCGCTGCCGAAGTCACCCCGGTGCGGGAACTCGATGATCGGGTCATCGGCGCCGGTCAGCGTGGGCCTGTCACTGAGCGGCTCCAGAAGGCATTTTTCGACGTCGTCAACGGCAAGAACCGCGAGTTCAGCCATTGGTTGACCCCAGTCTAAGCCGGGATTGATGATGCCCCCGAGTACCGAAGAGCCGCGCTCGGTCGAACTGGGCGCACGCGATCTGCCCGCGTTCTGTCCGAATCCTTCGATGGCTCTCTGGAATCACCATCCCAGGGTGTTTCTCGATGTCACCAAGACCGGATTCGCGAAATGTCCCTATTGCGGCACCGAATACCGGCTAAGGCCTGGCACCGTCCTGCACGGCCACTGATGGTCCGTTTCAGCCACAGCAGCGCGGGCGGCCCGGGCGAGCGCTGGATCGTCGTCGCTACTCCGTGAAGGTTCTCGTCGTCGCGCCGAACTGGATCGGCGACGTCCTCATGGCCCAGCCGCTGTTGCGCTTCCTGAAGCAGGATCCGTCGGTGGAACTGAGCGTCCTTGCGTCACAATGGGTTGCCCCGGTCCTCGAGGTCATGCCGCAGGTTGATGTCGTCATCGGATCTGAACTGCGCCACGGAGCGCTGCAGTGGGGGGAGAGGAGGCGCATTGCCCGGCTCGTCCGCTCGGCCGGCTTCCAACGCGCCTTCGTGCTGCCAAACAGCTTCAAGTCAGCCCTGATCCCCTGGCTCGCTCGCGTACCCGAGCGGATCGGTTACGCGAGCGAGGCGCGCGGAGGCCTTCTCACCTGCGCCCTGCCAAAACCCGGGCGCCACGTTTCGATGTCCGAGGCCTACCTGCGCCTGGCCGGTGCAGCTGAGGCCCTCCCAAGCCCCCCTGAACTCAGCGTTCCACCCGCCCGCTCTGCCGAGGCGCGGGAGCAGTTCGGCTTGTCCGCCGCTTCTGAAGTGGTTGCCCTGTGCCCAGGAGCCGAGTTCGGCCCGGCCAAGCAGTGGCCGGCGCACCACTTTGCACAACTTGCTGACCTGATCCATGCCTCGGATCCAGGTCAGGAACTTGTCATCCTTGGCAGTACGGCGGATCGCCTGATTGCCGGTCAAATCGCCGCGGCCAGCAAAGCCCCGGTGAGGGTTCTCGCGGGTCACACCTCGCTCGCAGAGGCGATCGCGCTGATCTCGGGCGCGCGCGCCGTGGTCAGCAACGATTCGGGATTGATGCACATCGCCGCGGCGTTGGGGCGTCCCCAGGTTGCCCTGTTTGGATCCACCGATCCGCGTCACACCCCTCCACGATCGGCGCGCGCGCAGGTACTATGGTTGCATCTTGAGTGCAGTCCTTGCTTCAAACGGGTATGCCCGCTCGGCCATCTGAACTGCCTAAACGGGATCGAGCCCGCAAGCGTCAAGGCGGCACTCGAGATTGCCGCCGCCTCCTGAACGCCCGAAAAAATCCGATGCCGCAATCCAAAGGTCTGCATGCCTCTCCGCACGACGCCGAACAGGCGTTCTATGACGCCCTCGAGCACGCCAATCTCGAAGCGTTGATGGAACTCTGGTCCGAAGACGATGAGATCGTCTGCATCCACCCAGGCGGCCCCCGTCTGGTGGGGCATGCCGCAGTGCGCGCCGGCTGGAAGGCCATGTTCGCCAACGGGCCGGTGCACGCCCGGCGCACCCAGGTGCAGGTCACGCAGGGACCTTCGACGGCGGTCCACTCGCTCGTCGAGCAGGTGATTGTCGCGCATCAGGGGCAGACGAGTGTGGTGAACGTGTTTGCAACCAACGTCTATTTCAAGGGCCCACAGGGTTGGCGGCTCGTGCTGCATCACGCGTCGCTCACGCCCGCCGAGCAGGGTATTGCGGTGGCCGGACCCCATGTGCGAACGTTGCACTGATGTCCCACGGCTCTCGGACTTATCGCCCCCCCCGTTGGCTGCGCGGACGCCATGCGCAGACGATCCTGCCTGCCACGGTACTCGGCGGCCCACCCACCGCCTACCGGCGCGAGCGTGTGGAAACACCCGATGGCGACTTTATCGATCTGGACTGGATCGACGCAAACGACGCGGCGACACCGCTCGTGGTCCTGTTTCATGGGCTCGAGGGGAGCTCCGGCAGTCACTACGCGCGTGCACTGATGGAGCAGGTCAAGCGGCGCGGGCTGCGCGGCGTCGTGCCGCATTTTCGGGGTTGCAGTGGCGAGCTGAACCGGGCTCCGCGCTTCTACCACTGCGGCGACAGCGCCGAGGTCGCGTGGATCCTCGAGCGGCTGGCGCTGCGCTTTCCTCTCGCGCCCTTGCACGCGGTCGGCGTGTCGCTCGGCGGCAACGCCCTGTTGCGGTTTTTGGGGGAACGCGAGGACGACGCCCGGAAGTGGGTGGCCACTGCCGCCGGGATATCGGCCCCGCTTGATCTTGTTGCGGGCGGCGAGGCCATGTCGGGGGGTTTGAACCGGTTCTATACCGAGCTCTTCCTCAGGACCTTGAAGCCCAAGTGCGAGGCGAAGCTGATCCAGTTTCCCGGACTCTTCGACCCCGAGGCGATGCGCGCGGCACGCAACCTGCACGAATTCGACGATGTCGTCACGGCACCGCTGCACGGCTACCGGGATGCCGATGATTACTGGAGGCGTGCGGCCGCCAAATCCGTCCTCGGAGGTATCCGCGTACCGACGCTCGTCCTCAATGCACTGAATGACCCGTTTCTGCCGGCGCCCGCGCTACCACTGCGCTCCCAGGTCTCGCGCGAGGTCGAGCTGGAGTACCCTGCGCAAGGCGGTCATGTGGGATTTTTCGAGCGCGACGTGGGCCGTGACTGGCTGCCCTTTCGGACGCTTAGATTTCTTCTGGATCAGAAATAGATGGACGAGATCGTGACGGCGGGCCTCAAGAGGTGGCCGAATGTACCCGACTGCTTCGGCTGGCTCGCCCTGGATGGCAGGGGACGCTGGCGCATCGGCCAAGAGCGGCAGCCGATCACACACGCGCCCACCATCGCGTTCATCGGGCGCAACTACCTTGCTGATGAAACCGGTCGCTGGCTGTTCCAGAACGGTCCGCAGCGGGTTTATGTCGAACTCGAATACACCCCCTTTGTCTGGCGACTCGGACCGGCTAAGGCCGGCTGGTCCCTCACCGATCATACCGGCAACCCGGCAGAAGCACCTTCTGACGTTCATATCGACGAGGATGGACGCTTCCTGCTAGCCGCTCATGGCCGGATAGGTGTGCTGCACGATCACGACAGCAGCCTTCTGATCGAGGGACTCAGGACGCGCACCGGAGAGTGTCCGAGCGAGACGGTCCTCGCCTCGGCGATCGATGAGTACATGGGCGGCAGGGACGGCCGACTGAATCTGGTCTGGGTGGACGGAGCAGCGCCATTGCCGGTCGCCCCAATCCAAAGCGCGAGCGTCGCAGGACGCTTCGGGTTCGTTCCTCGCCCTGCCCCGCCAGCCCCGCCGCTGGGCGCGTAGCACGCCAGGGTTCTTAACTGCCGCGCTTGGCGTCCTTGCGCTGCTTCTGGATGTCCGCCCATTCGGCCTTGAGCTGGGTCAGACGCGCGTCGATCTGGGAGAGTTCGTAGAAGTCGCTGCCCCCGGCCTTGTGAGCCAGATTGAGCTGCTCGATGGCCGCCTGCACACTTCCGCGCAGGTAGTATTCCTCGGCGAGCGTCTTATGCTCGAGCAGAGTCTGGCCCGTGACCGTATAGCTCTTGGCGAGCAATTCGTAGAGGGTCGGCTCCGATGTGTACTGGGCGATCTGGTCCCGCAGGTACGCCACCGCATCGTCATTGCGACCCATCTCCTGAAGGATCTGGGCGTACTGCCAGCTTAGCGATCGGACGTGCGGAAACTCCTCGCCCGCAAGCTTGGCGGCGGCGAGTGCCCCGGGCAGATCCTTCTGGGCCCGCTTGAGCTCGATCTGGAAGTTGGCGATCACGGGATCAGGCTTCGGATAGAGCTTCTGGACACGCTCCAGTTCACGCTCTGCGCCCGTCAGTTTCTCCTCGCGCAGCATTGCAACCGCGAGGCCGTAGTGGATGGCGGCCTCGTTCGCATAGTTGCCGTGCTGGAGCTGGTCGTTGAAGGCGACTTCTGCATCGCGCAGTCCCTGAACCGTGATGTTCTGCAGGACCTTCAGCCGTGCGCGGATCAACTGAAAGTCGAGGCTGTCGGGGCGCTGGCGGTAGTGCGACACGTGGACCCGGTTCTGGATGTCCGCAATGCGCTCGGAGGTCACCGGGTGGTCCCGCAACCATTCGGGGGCGCCATTCTCGTAGATCGCGGTCGCCTGCTGGAGACGCTGGAAGAAAGTGGCCATGGCGGCCGCATCAAATCCCGAATCCTGCAGAATCTGGAATCCGACACGATCGGCTTCGCGCTCGGCTTCGCGTGAAAAACTGAGCTGGTCGGCGATCTCAAACCCGGCCCCCATGGTCAGCGCAGCCTCGCCGGCATCGGCCTGGCGCGCCTTGGCGGCGGCCAGCGCCCCGAGAAGCATGGCAGCCAGTGCGAGAGGACCGGTCTTCGCCTGGCGATCCATGCCGCGGGCGATGTGACGCTGGATCACGTGCCCCATTTCGTGGGACAACACCGAGGCCAACTCGGACTCCGACTCGGTGGCAATGATGAGTCCGGTGTTCACGCCGATATAGCCGCCAGGCAGTGCGAACGCATTGATATCCCGGTCGAGCACCAAGAAGAATTCGAAAGGCTGCGGACTGGGCGGGGCATGCTGGATGAGATTGAGCCCGAACTCGTTCAGGTACTCCGTGCTGACGGGATCGTTGAAGATGTCGTCGGCCTCGCGCGCCTGGCGCATGATGTCTTCGCCCAGTTTGCGCTCGGCGAGCGGTGACAGCTCGTCGCTGCTCGGGTCGCCAAGACTCGGCAAGCTCTCGACCGCTCGGCACGGCACAACAGATATCGTGGCGAGCATACAGCAGAGGAACGCCGCGCTCAGGCGATGGCGGACGGGCCGGCCTTCTGACTCCGACTGATTCATGCTGATATGATATTACATGGAGACGGACACCCATCCTTGCGGGGGGGTCGTCTTGCGCCCGGCAACCGATCCCTTAGTAGCAACCCATCGCATGATCAAAACGGACGATACGCTCACGCACTTCGACGCCGAAGGTGCGGCGCGCATGGTGGATGTGGCCGGCAAGAGCCTGACACGGCGCCTCGCGGTGGCACGCGGCCAGATCACGATGCGCCCAGAGACGCTCGCGCTCATCACGCGCGGCGAGGCAACGAAGGGGGATGTTCTGGGCGTTGCCCGGATCGCTGCAATCCAGGCTGCCAAGCGGACCTCCGAACTCATCCCGTTGTGTCATCCGGTCGCCCTCACGCGCGTCGAGGTCACCTTCGAGGTCGATCCTGTGCAAGCGAGCGTCCACTGCACAACCCGCGCCGAATGCGTAGGCCAGACCGGGGTCGAGATGGAGGCGCTCACGGCCTGCCAGATCGGCCTGCTTACGATCTATGACATGTGCAAGGCTGTCGATCGCGGGATGGTGATGACAAACGTGCGCTTGGTCGAGAAGCGTGGTGGGGCCTCTGGAGACTGGGTGCGCCCCGACGAGATCGAGCTTGGACTTTCCCCTGCCCGCTAAGCCTTCCAAGGCTTAAGGGCGAGGGTGGCCACGACCTCGCCGCTCGCGCGTGAGACGATGACCGCCAGATCATCGACCGTCCCCTTAAGTGGCAGAAATCCATAGGCATCTGGATGCGCGAGATAGGGTTCCAGCAGTGCCCGCGCCCGGCTCGACTGGAAGTCGTTTAGCGAGAGCAGTAGGTCGAGCGGCTGGATATGGGCCTTGATCTCGGACGTGGCCTCTGGGAGCGGCAGGTAATACTCGGGCATCTGTGGCAGGTCATAACCGCCGCCAGCCGCCTTGAAGAGGATCCGGTTGCGCTCCTCTGGATCCTTCGGCAGGTCGGCTGCGACCCACACGGGTCCCGCGATGGGCGCCTGCCTGTATTGGTCCCTGGGCTTGTGCTTCTCGCTCTCTGGATCGATATCCTTGGCGAGCACCAGGTCGAAGCGGTCGATGTTGAACACGACGTACGCCGGACGGGCATCGACGACCGTATAGATACCGTAGCTGAGGGCCGCGACCTGAAGCAGGGCAATCACCGCCAGATCGAACTTCAGGGATCGCTTTCTTGGATCGAAGACGAGAAAGGTGAGAAGCGGACCGATGGTCACGTCGACCGCGAGGAGCGTGAGAAAGATCCGCCGCACACCGGTCGCTGCATCCAGGGGCGCCGGATACCAGACGAGAAAGACCAGCGCGACGAGTAGCAGGGCGATGAGCGTACAGATCGCGAGGTGCACAGCCCCTGCGCGAAGCCGGACCAGGACCTGTTCACGCGAGAGCATGCCAGACACCTCAGAAAAACAGACCCGGGGTCACGTCACCGAGTGCAACATCGCAAGGAGCGCCCTAACGCGAGCGCCCTAGCGGCAGGCCGCCGGTGCGTAGCGCGGATCGAGAGTACCCAGTACGGCCGCGCTCATGTTCTGGGTTGCCGCATAGGCCGCCGTCGACGAGGCGCAGGCCCAGTCGATCGTGCCATTGGTGCCGGCCGAAGTCGTCATCGGGGCGCCATCGAGAAACGGGGTCAGGATCAAGGTGTTCTTTGCGCCGAGCACCGCGAGCGATGCCGTGGTGTTGTACGTGATCGTGATCACCGGGCTCCCAGGACCGATGGCAACACTTGAGACGTACTTGGTCGGCACACTGGAGAAAGACGCCTGGGCGCTCGAGCTTGGGCCCTGACCCTGGGTCCAGAAATACTCCACCACGGCGAGCTTGGCCGGTTCGGCGAGTACCAGTCCTTCGCTGACCTTGGCGCGGATCGAATAGTCGGAGTAGGCGGGCAGAGCGATGGCGGCCAGGATACCGATGATCGCCACCACGATCATGAGTTCGATCAGCGTAAATCCCGCTTCCCTTCGCAGGGCTCTAAAGTTGGTCCTAGAGTTCACGTCAACCTCCTTGAAGAGGCACAACTGATCAGCTAAGAACAGGGGCGCCGAAGCGCCCCTGAATTTCGGATGGCTCGCGTGACCTAAGCCTCGAGAAGCCAGCTCCTCAATTAACGGCAGTTGGCCGGTGCGTACTTGGCCAGAACCGTACCGGCCGTACCCACCTTCAGGCTGGCCGAGTTCGCAACCGTCGAGGTCGTCGAAGCGCAGGCCCAGTCAATCGGACCCTGAGCCGTAACAGCCAGCAGAGCGTTCGCGATATTCGGGGTCAGCGTGATGGTGTTCGCACCGCCGAGTTGCGTGATTCCGCCTGAACCCGTGTTGTAGGTGACGGTGATGACGGCGCTGCCGCCGATGTTGATGCTGTTCACGTACTTGGTCGCAACAAACGTGTACCCGGTGGCAACATTGCTGGTCGGCACAGAGCCGTTGGACTGGAAGGTCTCAGCCACGGCAAGCTTGGCCGCTTCGGCGAGAACCAGACCTTCAGAAACCTTCGCCCGGACCGTATAGTCCTGATAGGCAGGCAGCGCGATGGCAGCCAGGATACCAATGATCGCAACCACGATCATCAGTTCGATCAGGGTAAAACCCTTTTGCATCGTCTTCATCAAAAAATCTCCGTAAGTTAAATGTTGAGAGGAATCTCTCTCGACTCCCTTTAACGCAAGGTGCGTGCCACACGAAAAACAACAGGAAATCACCAAAAAAACCGCCTCTTAGTCGAATTGGGGCCAAAACGCGTGCCCATTCTTCGACACACTGACGAGAATTGTCATGAGAGGTGCCAAATTTCGGCCAGAAGACATTCAACTAGACTCGATTAGGAGTCTGGACTAATGCCTACTTTATGCAGACTGCACGGACCTGCTTCATGTCTGTATATCCCATGAGCACCTTCTCCATGCCATCCATCTTCAGGGTCCGCATTCCTTCGCCCACGGCAGTCGTGAACATCTCGGACACCCGGGCGTGCTCCTGGATATTCTTCTTGATCGCATCGGTTCCGACCAGCAGCTCATGCAACCCGACGCGGCCCTTGTAGCCGGTACCGCCGCACTTCTCGCACCCCTTCGTGCGGTGAAAATTCAGCTTGCCGTCTTTACCATGATCTTTCAGCCATCCCTCGTAGAGCTTCTTCGCCTCACCGGGGGAATCCTTGCGCCACTCTTCAGTACTGCGCAACTCTTCCGCATATTCCGTCATGAACTGCTTCACTTCAGCCTGATCAGGGACATAGGCTTCCTTGCATTCGCACAGGCGCTTGGCAAGCCGCTGGGCGAGCACACCGAGGAGCGCGTCCGCAAAATTGAACGGATCCATGCCCATATCCAGGAGCCGGATGATCGACTCTGGCGCGCTGTTGGTGTGGAGCGTGGCGAAGACGAGGTGTCCGGTCAGCGAGGCCTCGATGCCCATCGCGACCGTCTCCTTGTCGCGCATTTCGCCGACCATGATGATGTCCGGGTCCGCCCGCAGGAACGACTTCATGACGGTCGCGAAGTCGAGACCCGCCTTGCGATTCACCTGCACCTGGCGCAGCCCCTTCTGCGTGATTTCCACCGGATCCTCGACCGTCCAGATCTTGGTCTCGGATGTGTTCAGGTAGCCCAGCACGGAGTGCAGCGTCGTGGTCTTGCCCGAGCCGGTCGGGCCGCACACGAAAAACAGGCCGTAGGGAGAGGCGACGACGCGCTTTAGGCGCTCGAGGTTGTGCGGGGTCAAGCCGAGCTTTTCGACCGGGATCGGCTCGCCGGCGGCCAGGATCCGCATCACCACGTCCTCAACACCCCCCGCCGAGGGGATGGTGGCCACGCGCAGTTCGATATCGAGCGGGGCGAAGCGCTTGAACTTGATCTTGCCATCCTGGGGCTTGCGCTTCTCGGAGATGTCCAGATCGCACATGATCTTCAGGCGCGCGATGAGGGGCGCCCGGTAGCTCGCCGGAACCTCGATGTAGGGCACCAGCGTGCCATCCTTGCGAAAGCGGATCTCGGTCTTGCCCTTGCCCGGGTAGGGCTCGATGTGGATGTCCGAGGCGCCCTGATGGTAGGCGTCCATGATGATCTTGTTGACGAACTTGACCAGTTCGTTGTCCGAGGCCGCCGAGGCCTCGTCGCCGGTGTCGATCATGATCTCGCGATCGCTGTCCTCGAGATCCGACAGGAAGCTGCCGATCGAGCTCGAGGTCATCTCATCGCCGAAGATCTGGTCGAGCGTCTGCTGGAATTCGTCGCGGGTCGTGACGCGGAAGGAAACCTTGATCGCCTTGGGGAAGATGTTGTTCACCACGCGCGACGAGCGGATCCGCTCAGGGTCGAGGGCGAGGACGACGAGTCCTTCGGTCGCGTCCTCGATCGGCATCCACTCCGATGCTTCAACGTAATCGCGCTTGATCGTCTTTAAGAGCTCGAGAGGCTTGACGCGGTCGAGCTTGAAGGGTTCGTAGGGAACCCCGAAAAACTTGCCGAGCGCCTGCCCGATCGCGTCGCGCTTGACCTGGAATTCCTGGAGCAGCACGGTCTCGATGTCGATCGCCTTGCGGCGCGCTGAATTGGCGGCGAGCTTGAGTTCTTCGGCCGAAATGACGGCATCGGCAATGAGGCTGTCATACTTGGTACGCACCGTGGGCGCGGCCGACGCCTTGGTGACCAGTTCCTCCTCTTTCTTGCGATTGCGCATCGCGATCGCAAGCGTCTTGCAAAGCTCCTCGACACCGTCGACCTCGACCTCGCCGAACGGGTGACCGGCCTTGTTGTTGATGATCTGGACGATCCCGATGAGTTCTCCCGGGCCGGTCTCGCCACGCGCCTCCTCGACGATCGGTGCGACCAGCATCTGCTTGGTACGGTAGCCGGTACGCTTGTCGACCTCCTGCAGGAAATGCAGGTCGGGATGGAGAGCCTTCAATTCCGCATCGTCATACACGTCCTTGACGTTGACGATGGCGCGGCAATGGGCGACATGTCCTGCGATGCTCTGGCTGTTGATCGGCAGTTTCAGATCGCGAAACGAGTTCAGGCCCGTCTTGACCTTCGAGACGATCGCCTGCTTGTCCTCGCTGATGACGTAGATAGTGAGCCGGTCGGCGTTGAAGACGCGGCAGATGTCACCGCTGACCTCGAGGATGATCTCGTCGACATTCTGCGTGGCGTGAATGCGGTTTGCGACGTGCTGGAGGTTCTTCGAGAACAGCAGCTTGAGATTCAGCTCCCGGTTGGCGCCCGGCCCGACTCCCTTGCCCGTTCCCTTTTCGGCGGCCTGACCACCGACCACGGCTGCGTTCATCTTCATCCTTCCTGTGGCTGCATCGGGTCAGGAGCCAGAGGGGCCCCGTCAATCCGAAGTATGGACGCTCCAAATACCCCCTGCCAAGACCGCGGCCCGAAAGCCCCGCTGGGCGAGCAGGAATGCAGCGGCGGCACTGCGCCGGCCGCTCTGGCAGTAGGCGATATATTCGACGCCCCGATCGAGCACATCCAGCGCGTGCCGCAACTCCCCTAGGGGCACATTCTGGGCACCTGGTATTCTGTCATGCTGGTACTCGGATGGAAAGCGCACATCGAGCCACTGTGCCCCCTGTGCCACCTTCTCGAGCGCGAGCGGGTAGGCGATCTCCGACAGGAGGGGGTGCTTCAGCAGCGCGTCGAAATCGCGCTTGGCGAGCCTTAGGACACGGCCGGCAGTGCGCATGGTGACGGTCGCATTGCGCAAGCCATCGACGAGCAGGGCCTCCTCGCCAAAGGCATCGCCGCTCTTCAAGTCCGCAAGCGGCATCATGACGCCGCCGACGAGCCGGGTCACACGCGCCCGTCCCGACTCTATCACATAGTAAAAATCACCCTTTTCTCCCTCCTGAACCACGACCTGCCCACGCTCGACCTCGAGTGGCTCGAAGCGTTGTAACAATTCAGCGATGTGCGCCGGCGGCAGGCTGGCAAACGCCCCGGAGGTGAGGGTGTCAAGGCTAAACGCTCCGATGAACTGGGTCCAGCCGGTCGCCCCGACCGCCGCCCGCGCCCGTTCCGGGATGCCCTGCAGGGGTCCAAGCTCGCCCAGGGCCTCAATCTGGTTCCACGTGACCATGATATCGATCAGGTCGTCGTCGATGCGCATGAGTTCGGTGGGGGCGAGGGTTCGCGCCCGGGCGACGCGGCGTCCCTTGCCGATGGGCCGCAGGCCCGCCGCAGCCAGATCAGTGATCACTTCGACGTGACCGTCCTGGTAGGAGACCTCGACCGCGCCCCGTAGAACGTAGATCGACTGGGCCAGCGAGGCCTCGGACTGGAACGGGTCGACTTCGGCGGCCAGGGTTTCGGTGTGGCAGAACGAGGACAGCTCGGCCAGGCGGTCGGGCGACAGCGCCCCAAGGGGCTCGAGACGGGACAGGGTCGCGACGGACGGAGTCTTCATGGCACTCCCTAAAGCTCGAAGACCTGACCGTTCTGCAGCATCCGGGGATTGAATTCGCCGGCATCCTCCTCGATCTCCTGCATGGTGAGTTCGATCTCGCCGGGCTTTAGGTGGGTGATGAAGATCTCGGGATCGCGCTCGAGCTTGGAGAGTTCCTCGGCCAGCATCACGGGGCATAGATGCTTCGAGGCCTCGGCCAAGACCCGCTCGCGATTGCAGAACGCGGTCTCGATGATGAGATAGCGCAGGTTCCGGATACGGTTGACGATCGGCCAAAGTGCATCGTTATTGGTGGTATCTCCGGTGAAAACCAGCGTACCCCCGGATTCTCCGGTGACCGAGTAGCCGATGGCGGGCACGGTATGGTTGGCAGGCAGGGTCGCAAAACGCCTTCGGCGCACGGTGACACTGTCCCCGAGCGCGAGCGGCGCGTAGCTCATGAACGGGTGTTCGACGTCAGGAATGACGGTGAAATCCGGCCAGACCTTCCAGTTGAAGATATGGTCGCGCAACACCTCGAGCGTCTCAGGCAGCGCATGGACCACGAGCGGCTTGGTGCGCATGCCTCCGACGGTGTCGACCAGAAAGGGGATCGAGCAGATGTGATCCAGATGACTGTGGGTCAGAAAGACGTGATCGATCTGAGCGAGCTCGGCCAGCGTCAGATCACCCACGCCCGTACCGGCGTCGATCAGGACGTCGTGGTCCACGAGCATCGAGGTGGTCCGCATGTGGCGTCCCCCGATCCCGCCGCTACAGCCGAGGATTCGTACTTTCATGGTCCGATCGTACTGGGGACTGCGCTACTTCTCTGTGAAATTCATCACGCCACCCCAGTCTTCCGGTGGTGGGCTCTGGCGATAACGAGCGATTCTCTCGTTGAAAATGCCATACAGCTTGACGCCCGGAGCGAGCCTTTGCAGATTGAAAAGCTGCAGTTCAGCCTGGTCCCACTGCTGCGCACGATAGGCCTTGAGCGCCTGATGCCACAATTTAAGCTCGTCGAGCTTGGCGGCGTCAACCTCGCCTTCGCGTCCGATCGGCTCGAAAATCCCGATCGGTTCGTCCTTGCCCTTGACGCGGATCCGATCGAGCTCCCGAAAGACGATTGCGCTGACCGCCTTTCGGGTGACCTCAGAGACGATGATACCGACACCATACGCCTTGGTCACGCCCTCGAGACGCGAACCGAGATTGACCGCATCGCCCATCACCGTATAGGCCAGACGGATCTTCGATCCCATGTCGCCCACACTCATCATGCCGGTCGAGACGCCGACGCCGATCTGCATGTCAGGCCAGCTGCGCGCCTGAAATTTCTCGTTGAGCTTTGCGACCTCGCCTTGCATCGCGAGCGCCGTCTCGACCGCCAGCTGGGCATGGCGGGCCTCGGCCACGGGCGCTCCCCAGAAGGCCATGATCGCATCGCCAATGTACTTGTCGAGCGTCCCCCGGTAGTTCTGGATGATGAGCGACATGGCCGTCAGGTACTCGTTGATGTACTCGGACAGATCCTTGGGCTTGAGCGATTCCGAGATGGTCGTAAAGCCCCGCACGTCGGCGAACATCACCGTCAGCTCCTCGCTGCGACCTTCCATATTGTAGGCCCGGGGATCGCGTGACATCTCCTCGACCAGTTTGGGCGGGACGTAGGATCCGAACAGGCCCGCCAGTTCGCGTTTGCCGCGCGACTCGATGAAGTAGCCATAGATCATGTTCAGGGAAAAGA
The DNA here is from genome assembly GCA_003136595.1 of Burkholderiales bacterium. Taxonomy (GTDB): domain Bacteria; phylum Pseudomonadota; class Gammaproteobacteria; order Burkholderiales; family Burkholderiaceae_D; genus BOG-994. The sequence goes on along the minus strand of PLEY01000168.1, from coordinate 9,946 downwards.
TCGCAACCAGGAGCAGGAGCGAACTGGCGAGGGGCAGCACGAGGTTCAGCTTGCTGTAGGCAAAGAAATTGAAGCCGAGCAGGAGCAGCGCTGCAACGAGACTAAACAGGACCGCCCTGATCACGGAAAGAAAAGGCAGCGCGAGGCCCAGCAGGAGGCCGACCAGGAGCAGCATCACGACCTCGGCGCCCAGGGTGTAATCGGGCGCTTCCTTGATGGTGCCGTCAAGCATCCCCGAGATCAGGTTGGCGTGCACCTCGACCCCCGGGTAGACCTCGGAGACGGGGGTCGAGCGCAGATCGAGCAGGCCAAGCGCGGTCGTGCCGATGAGGACGATCTTGTCGGTCAGCTCCCCGGGGGGAACCCGGTCGTGCAGCACATCGGTCAGCGAGATGTAACGGAACGAGCCGCCGGTGGCATTGCCCTGACCCCGATAGGGTACGAGCGTGGCGACATTGCGATCGACCGGGATGCGCAAAATGCCCTGACCGCGCACCGGCAGATCGAGTGACTCGAGTCCGCTATAAGTGCGCGGCACCCAGGCCGCGTCCTCCGGATAGCCCGGCCGGATACCCGGTGAGCCGAAGAGAGCCCTGACGATCGCCAAGGACAGCGATTCGTAGTATTTGCCGTCAAACTCGGCGAGCATCGGCACGCGCCGGACAACGCCATCATTGTCGGCGATCGGATTGAAGTGGCCGGCCGCGAGCGCCGCCCGCTCGAGTTCGGGCAGGTTCGCCCCGTAACCGTCCCAGAGGGTGAACTGGATCGGCCGGTTCTTGAAGGTGCCCGCCGGCAGGACCGGCTCGGGAAGCAGTCCGGACTTGCGTCCCTGGCGATCGCCCGTCAGGAAATAGCCCAGCACCACGGGGCGATTGCGGATCGACTCGACAAACAGGTGGTCGAAGTCGAGTGACGGCCGCAGGCGCTCCAGTTGTGTCAGGAAACCGGCGTCGTCCTTCAGTTCCCCTTTGGCGAGTTCGTCCAGATGGGCGAGACCGGAACTCGTGTCGCGTTCGGCCCAGACGATGTCAAAGCCGACTATGGCAATCTTGTGGACGGTGAACAGCTTGTCAATGATGCGCGCAAGCTTGTCCCGCCCCCAAGGCCAGTGCCCCTCCTCCTCGAGGCTTTTCTCGTCGATGTCGAGAATGACGACGTGCGGGTCGAGCGTGTTGGGCATGGTGGCGCGCAGGCGCGCGTCGTAGATCGCCTGGTCGAGCCGATCGATCGCACCAATCCGAAAAACGCCGGCCGCGTGAGCGACCAAGAGGACCACCAACAGGAGGGCCAGGACGATGCGCGGCAGGTTTTGCTTCAAGATTCGCGGGAAAAACGCGTCAGCTCATTGAAGAAACACGTAGCCGTGACGATGCCCCGCGCAGTTCACTTGAAGAAAAATTCCATCTTTGTTCCGGAGAGCTCAAGAATGTCGTGGTTGTTCAGGGCGTGCGCCTCGAGCGTCAGCGTCTTGCCATTGACGACCGGGAAGGTCGCGCCCTCGACGTGGGTGATGAAATATCCCTGTGGCCGGCGCGTGATCACCGCCACCTGGACGCCCGGCCGGCCAAGGGTGGTGAGCGCCTTGGTCAGGGACAGTTCCTTGCCGGCGTTCGGTCCGTTCAGGATCTGGATGACGGCCTGCGGCCCCGCTGCGGCGGCAGCCACGGGTGGGGGCGCGGGGGCCGCACCCGCCGGCTGGGCCTGCGGTTGGGTCGTGGTCGGGCTGAACGCCGCCGCAGCCGGCGCCGCAGCCGCCGGGGTCGCGGGCTTGGGCATCATTCCGGGCCGCAGGACCATTGTCTTCTCGAAGTCGTTGGCCGAGGTCGCGCGTGCCGCGTCGGCCACGAACTTGAGCTTGTACTTGCCGAGCTCGACCATGTCGTTGTTCTGTAGGAAGTGCTTCTTGATCGGCTGGCTGTTCACCATCGTGCCGTTGGTGGATCCGAGGTCCTCAAGAAACGAGTCGTTGAGAATCGTGACGATCACGGCATGCTCGCCGCTGACCGCCAGATTGTCGATGACGATGTCGTTATGGGGTCGACGTCCGATGGTCGTACGTTCCTTGGTGAGAGGAACTTCCTTTAACACCAGACCATCCATGGAGAGGATCAGCTTTGCCATGAGTTACTCCGCTATTTCAGCCAATTGATGAACCGGGCGAAAATATTGCGCGACGCCCTGCTGTTCGGTTGAACCTTTACCAATATGACGGATACGTTATCACGTCCACCGTAGTCGTTGGCCTTCTGTATGAGGGTGTCTGATGCGAGTTCCAGATTCGCGCCCAGCATTTGCAGGGTCTGCTGGATCTCTTCCTCAGGCACCATGTCCGACAGACCATCCGAGCACAGCAGATAGATATCCCCCGGTTCCGTTTCAAAATCATGGATCTCTGCCTCGACGGTCGGATCCACACCCAGCGCCCGGGTCACCAGGTTTTTGTTCATCGACAGCTTGGCCTGCTCTGGCGTTACCATGCCAGCGTCAATTTGATCTTGCAAGAGCGAATGATCGCGCGTGATCTGCACGAACTCATCACCCCGCAGACGGTACATGCGGGAGTCGCCGATATGCAGCGCCGTGACGGACTGGTCGCGAAATAGTCCCATGACCAGCGTCGTGCCCATCCCCGCATACTGCGGCTGGCTCTGGGCAGACTGGAAAATCGCCGTATTGGCGCCGTCAACCCGGGCCTGCAGCAGGGTATGCAGCTTGGCCGTTCCCTTGCGCGTCAATTCCCGGTACCACTCATTCAGATCCGCAATCAGATCGTTCTTCAAGACGGCCGTGGCCATGCCGCTTGCGACCTCGCCGGCGTTATAGCCCCCCATGCCGTCGGCAAGGATGGCGAGCCCTACTTCCGGCGCGATCGCCACGGAGTCCTCATTGTGAGAGCGCACCATTCCGGAGTGGCTCTTGAATGCAACCTCGAGCTCGACATTCAGCTTCATGCGCGGCCTTAGAGCTCGAAATCCACATGGGTCGTCCCACCCCCGGTTGGACTTTCAGGTTGTTGTGTCGAGGCCCCTGTCTTGGGGGCCGCATCGCCGGCGGCGCCCACAGGGGAAGTGTTTGCGGCGTTTGCAGTGGCCGCGGCAGGGTGTGCCGGCTGCGTGGCGAGGGGTAACACCTGCGTGGCCGCCATGGCGGACTGGTCCTGGACCACGGGACGCGCGGCGGACACGAGCGTCGCCTCCATCGGATGGTTCTCGGGATTCGAGGCAACGGGTGCCGCGGGCGCGGTGGACGGGGCACGCGCGAGGGACGCGGCGGACGATATGCCCGTGGAGGTGACAGCGGGCATACCCGCGGACGTGGCTGCACCGTAGACGGCGCGCAAATCGTTCGCCATCTCCTCGCCGTTCTGGTAGCGCTCGTCGATGTTCTTCGCCATGCCGCGCCGGATGGCGGTGGCAAGCGATTCGGGGATGGCGCTGTTGTAGGTGCGCACGTCAGGCGCTTCCTCGTTGGCGATCTTGAACATCAGTTGCGCCATCGAGTCGGCGACGAAGGGCAGCCGGCCGCAGGACATCTGGAAGAGGCTCACCGCCAGCGAGAACAGGTCAGAGCGTCCGTCGATCTTCATGCCCGAGAGCTGCTCGGGGGACATATAGGATGGCGTTCCCAGCACCATGCCGGTCTTGGTGCGCGACGAGTCGGTGATGCGCGCAATCCCAAAATCAGTGACCTTCACCGTATCGCTCTCAGGTTCATACATCATGTTGGCCGGTTTGATGTCCCGGTGCACGACGTTTTGGCGGTGCGCATAGGCCAAGGCCTCTGCGACCCGCGCGTGGATGCTGACCACGCGCTCGAGAGGGAGCAGATTGTCGGGCTTGGTGTACGGGACCAGGTCCTTGCCCTTTAAGAACTCCATGGCGATGTAGGCGAGGTCGTGCTCCTCGCCGGCATCAAAAATCGTGACGATGTTCGGGTGATTCAGGCGTCCGGCGGTCTCCGCCTCGCGGAAGAAGCGCTCCTTGACGTCCTGCAACTCGTCGGGCTCGAACTCCTGGGCGAGCGCCATGGTCTTGATTGCGACGACCCGTCCGATCTTCGGATCCTTGCCCAGATAGACGACCCCCATGGCGCCCTTGCCGAGTTCCTTTTCGACCTGGTAGCGCCCGAGCATGGGTTTCTCAACCGTACCGCCGGCGTCGCCCGAGATGAGACTGGCGTTGGTCCGCGTGTTCGATCCCCCGAGGATGATGGTCTCCGACATGGTCTTCGCGCGCGCGAGTTTCGAGGCGAGGTCGCGGAACTTCGGATTGTACGAAGACATGTACTCGTAGACACCCTGCGCCTTGTTGAACTGGCGCTTGCGCTCAAAGTCCAGGGCGAGGTTGTAGAGGTTCTCCATGACGGAATCATCGAGCGGACACTTGCGAAACTTCTCATAGGCCATGTCGAGCTGACCCTGGCCCTGGAAGGCGAGACCGAGCATCCGGTTCGACTCAGCCGATTCGAGGTCAGACTTGTCCTTGCCTGCCTCCGTCACCAGGAAGCGTTTGGTGGTCAAGGCCAGGTGTCCGATGACCAGCAGCGTCGCGGGCACCATCAGGTGCAGCCACATCCCGGGCCCGATCATGAGCGCGAAATGGGTCGCGAGGAGGGCCGCGAGGATTGCCGCCGTCACGCCCGCACCCATGCCGGCGCGCAGCCTCGGCAACAGGACGATCAGGTACGCCGCAATCAGAAGGCCGACGGCGAGCTCGACGATGAGACCCCACCACGGTGCGACGTAGAACTGCTCGGATAGGATGCTCGTTACCGAGTGGGCAAGCCCCACCACCGGTGCCACGTCCGGCGCGACAGGTGTCGGAAAGCTGGTGCCCACGCCCTGCGCGGTCGCTCCGATCAGAACGATCTTGCCCGCATACTTCTGGGCGGGAATCTTGCCGGTGAGCACGTCGTAGAACGAGTCCTCCTGGAAAGCCGGCTTGCCATCGCGATCCTTGTAGAAGTGGGTCAGCATGCGGCCTTGCGCATCGGTCTTGATCGACAGGCGACCGAGGTCCACACCCTCGCCCGCCTTCACTTTCACGTCCTGGATCGTCAGGTTCAGGCTCTTGGCCGCGATCATGAGCGCGAACGCCGGAAAGTCGCGGTCGAAATAGCGCACCATGAGGGGCTCGGCGCGGATGCCCCCGTCCGAATCGGCAGTGGTATTCAGAAAGCCGATACCGGCAGCGGGCGCTGCGAGCACCTCAAGAGGATGCTGCTCGGCTTTGCCAGGCAGCAGATCGCCGCTTGAATCTGCCAGGCTAAAGCGGGCGATGGACGCCGGCATGGCGCTGTCAGGTCGCCCGTTCGGGTCGCCAAGAATGAAGGTCATCGGCAGGACGACATTGCCCGCGTTGGTGATGCTCTCGGCGAGCTTCCTGTCGGTGTTGAGGTTGATCTCGGCATCGCGCAGCACCTGTCCGAACGGCGCCAGATTGGCGGCATTGGCCGAGGGGGAGCCGTCAGACCCGGGCGCGACCTCCTTGTTGTAGATCTCGGCCAGCTTGTCGATGTAGTCGAGGCCCGGGTCGCGCTGGGGTTCGAAGAAAAACACCGTGTGTCCGATCACCTTGGCCTTGGCACCGGCCAGCAGATCGATCATCTTCGCATGCACATCGCGTGACCAGGGCCAGCGACCAATATTAGCGATGCTCTGATCGTCGATTGCGATAATCGCGACCTGATCGGACGGGACCTTCGAGGACATCTGCACGCCCAGGTCGTAGGCCTTGTTCTCGAGACTTTGAAGGAGATCGCTGCGGCTGAAGAAAAGGACGACGACCACGACCACGACGCCGAGGAACCAGTCCGTCTTCCAAAAGCCCCCCCGTACCTTCACCTGCGTCTCCCAGTCGTTACGGTTCGACAGACATTTTCCCCTTGCCGATCGAACCGCTGGCAATGCGCGCGGGCGGTTGCGCGCCGAAACCCCATAAAATCAGTGGATTAAGCCGCATTGATACAATTTATTCTCAAGTTCGTCAATGATTTCGCCGAGAATGTCTAGGTTTCTGGCACCGATCCAACAGGTTCCATTTCCCGCACGCGAGGACCTTCCCAAACTCGGTAAACCATGCGCGGTCCACGCCAGGATGAGCCGCACCGCGCGCGCGCAGCGCGGACACCTTTGCTGCCCGATGAAAATCGCATACTGGGGGCGCCGCGTAAAGTCGGCGCGATAAGCGGCCGGAGCCAGACGATGGACGGTGCCGTCCCGCCTCGCCCTGACGACGGGATCGAATCCCCGGGCAGTGAGTGCCCTAGAGGACGGATTGCAGGAGCTTGCCCATTTCGCCCGGATTCTTGGTCACGCGGATGCCGCAGTCCGACATGACTTCGAGCTTCGCCTGGGCCGTTCCCGTGCCCCCAGATATGATGGCGCCCGCGTGGCCCATGCGCTTGCCCGGAGGCGCCGTCACCCCGGCGATGAAGCCGACCACGGGCTTACGCATGTTGTCCTTGACCCAGTACGCCGCCGTTTCTTCGTCCGATCCGCCGATCTCGCCGATCATGATGACGGCATCGGTTTCCGGATCCTCGTTGAACAGCTTCAAGACGTCGATGTGCTTGATGCCGTTCACCGGGTCGCCCCCGATACCCACGGCACTCGACTGGCCAAGGCCCAGCTCGGTCAGCTGGCCGACCGCCTCGTAGGTCAGGGTCCCGGAACGCGAGACCACACCGATGCGGCCTTTCTTGTGGATGTGACCGGGCATGATGCCGATCTTGATCTCGTCAGGAGTGATCACACCCGGGCAATTGGGGCCAACCAGGACGGTCCTGCGGCCCTCCTTGCGCATGCGGTCGCGGATCTCGATCATGTCCCTCACTGGGATCCCCTCGGTGATGCAGATGACGAGGTCGAGATCGGCCTCGACCGCCTCCCAGATCGCCGCGGCCGCGAAGGGTGGCGGCACGTAGATCACCGATGCATTGGCCCCGGTCGCGGCTTTGGCCTCGCTGACGTTCGCGTAGATCGGAATGCCCTCGAAGTCTTCTCCGGCCTTCTTCGGATTGACTCCGGCGACGAAGCAGTTCCTGCCGTTGGCATAGTCGCGGCACATGCGCGTGTGGAATTGCCCGGTCTTCCCGGTGATGCCCTGCGTCACCACGCGCGTGTTCTTGTTGACCAGAATCGACATTGCCTTCCCCTCAGATGCGTTGAATGACCCCGGCCAGGCTCAGTGGACGGTCTCGCCACGGGCTGCGGCGACGACTTTTTGACCCGCCTCGGTCATGTTGTTGGCCGTGATGATCGGCAGACCGGAATCGGCCAGGATCTGCTTGCCGAGTTCTTCGTTGGTGCCCTTCATCCGGACCACGAGAGGGACCTTGAGCGCGACAGCCTTGGACGCGGCAATGACGCCCTCGGCGATCGTGTCGCACTTCATGATCCCCCCGAAGATGTTCACGAGGATGGCTTTTAGGCCCGGATTGGTCAGCATGATCTTGAAGGCCTCGGTGACCTTCTCGGTGGTGGCTCCGCCGCCCACGTCCAGGAAGTTGGCGGGCTCGCCGCCGAAGAGCTTGATCGTATCCATGGTCGCCATCGCCAGCCCCGCCCCGTTCACGAGACAGCCGATGTTGCCGTCGAGCGAGATGTAGGACAGATCGAACTTCGAGGCCTGGACCTCGGCGGGATCTTCCTCATCGAGATCACGCAGAGCCACGATGTCTGGATGGCGGAACAAGGCGTTGTCATCAAAATTCAGTTTCGCGTCGAGCGCGATGACGCGGCCATCACCGGTCAGGATGAGCGGATTGATTTCAGCGAGCGAGGCATCCGTGTCCCAGAAGGCCTGGTACAGACCCTGGAAGGCACGCCTGGCGGCGGCAAGCGAGGCTTCGGGGACCCCGATCTTTCGGGCCGTGTCGTCGGCATCGGCGTCTGAGAGACCCGTGGCCGGGTCGATGAAAACCTTGAAGATTTTCTCCGGTGTGTGCGCTGCGACCTCCTCGATGTCCATGCCGCCCTCGGAGGAGGCCATCAGGGCAACCCGCTGGGTGACGCGATCGACGACCATGCCGACATAGAGCTCACGGCGGATGTCCGCGCCCTCTTCGATCAGAAGCCTGCGCACCTTCTGGCCGGCAGGCCCGGTCTGGTGGGTGACCAGCTGCATCCCGAGAATCTCCAGCGCGCGCTGCCTGACCTCGGCCAGCGATTTCGCGACCTTGACGCCGCCGCCCTTGCCGCGCCCTCCTGCATGGATCTGGGCCTTGACGACCCAGACTGACCCACCCAGGGTTTCGGCCGCGGCGACGGCCTCGTCGACGCCGAACACGGCAATGCTGCGTGGCACCGGGACCCCGAATTTCTTCAAAATCTCCTTGCCCTGATATTCGTGGATTTTCATGCGGGTTCCTTGGAAGAGCACGACGGGGACGGATCATCGGAGGGCGCAGCGTTTGTCCCGGGGGCGCGGTACCATGTTGGATAATATTCCCGCACGGTGGGCCCGTCCTCGCGCAGTGCGTGGCAGCGGTCAATCTGGAATGGTCGAGAGGTGCGCGCGGCCTGCCCATCAGCAGGACCCGGCGCACCATCACCGGTGTCAATGACTTCGCCTGCGAACGCCTGTATTGCGGCCGTGGGGAGCACCGCGGTCAGTTCGGTGAGATGCGTGCACCCGGCCGTGCCACCCAGGCGTTCACGCACCGCGCCGCGAAAGCCCCTGAGCAGGTTTAAGCCCACGAGCCGCTCGTACGAGGGCGTGATGGCCTCGCACTGCCCCGGATAGGGTGTCGCATCGGACGCGGCACCCGCGGCGACAATGACGAGTTGCTCGTCTATGGTCACGCACAGGGTCATATCGTGCACGGGCATGCCCCGCGCCCGGATCCCTGACGCGAGCGGCACGTCGCGCGACTTCAGATCAACCAGGCGCGCTTCGAGATCCCAGAGACCGTCGTCGCGCCGAAACGCATGGACGGAGATCGAGCGCGTGTGTATGAGTTGCCGGTTTGACGGCGCAAGTGGCATGACGCGGCTGGGGAGGGGAGGGAAATGTCCGGCACGGCGGAGACTTCAGACAAGGCAAAATCATAGCATAGGCAGGTGCGTTTACGTTGCGTCGCAGCATTCTCGGGACGCCTTAATCTGCCTCGGAATCCCCAAGCACCGCCGCTATGGCGCGCGGGCTAAAGCCGCGTTGGGAGAGGAATCGGGCCTGTTTGGCGCGTTCGGGAAAGTTGGCCGCAGGGCCGGTGAATTTCTTGGCCCAGACCGCTCTACAGCGTTCGATCTCGCTGCCGGCCAGCAACTGCAACTGGCCCGACACCAGTTCGGGATCGAGGTGGTGCTCCTTGAGCTCAAGCGCGATGCGCTGGTTGCCGTAACGCTCCTGACGCCGATGCACGAGGCTTTCGGCAAAGCGCCTTGCCGAGAGCAGCTTTCCGCGCTCCAGTTCGTCGAGCAGGCCGGCGAGCTCCCCCGCATCACTTGCGTAAGGGGCAAGCTTGCGCGCGAGCTCCGATCGACTATGCTCGCGGCGCGCAAGGGCAGCTAGCGCACGCTGGCGTAGCGAGAGCTGCCCGGTCCCTGCCCCTCTCATTCTGATGCGGCAAGCGCCTCCAGGGGCTTGATCCCCATTTCCTCGCGGATCTTGTTCTCGATCTCGTGAGCGATTTCTGGATGCTCGCGCAGGAATTCCCTTGCGTTGTCCTTGCCTTGCCCGATCTTCTCGCCCTTGTAGGCATACCAGGCGCCCGATTTCTGGACGATGTCGGCTTCTGCACCCATGTCGACGATCTCGCCTTCGCGCGAGATGCCTTCACCGTAGAGGATATCGAATTGGGCCGATTTGAAGGGTGGGGCAACCTTGTTCTTGACCACCTTCACCTTCGTCTCCGAGCCGATCACCTCCTCGCCCTTCTTGATCGAACCAGTGCGCCGGATGTCCAGCCGGACCGAGGCGTAGAACTTCAGGGCGTTGCCGCC
>PLEY01000193.1 GCA_003136595.1 Burkholderiales bacterium | reverse complement strand
ACCGATCAGCGTGTTAGGTAGACTCGCCAGCTTCTGTATCGGTAGTCAGGTCCCTGCGTGGGTCCAATGTTGATGGCTGCAGCGAAGCGCGAAAATTTGCCGCGGTACGGTGGACCAGGAAGCGTCGTGTGCCACAGACGTCGGCTGCTGGGACGTGTCGAAGCCCTGCCCAGGAATTCGTGCCCACCGTCGGCCATCACCAGGAGCGTTTGCTCAAGCGTCTGCGCGCCCTACCGCGCTCGTCCAAAAGGGGGAGTGGATACGGGATTGCGCGAGAGCAGTACGGGGGAGGTGCGCTTCCACGAAACACCGCCTGGCACCACCCATCTGACCCCGGGCGGCGTCGTATCTTCGCGTCGGCGAAAGTGCTCGAGGGCCGCGCGGCGTGTCTCACGCGCCTGGCGAGGGCGAGCGTTGAGCGACTGCTTGCGCCACCCTCAAGGGCTTTGTGCTTCCGCCTCGGAGGACAGGTCCGCGCGCTCGAAAACGCCGGCCGAGCGGTTTTTTTTCACCGCGTCCCAAGGGAATATCTGCCCATTCATGGCAACATAGACTCCAGCGGGAAGCAACTGTCCTGCCGCCAATGCGAAACCCAGATTGAACAGGGCATCCGAATTGCGCACGACATACGGAATCATGGCGCCCGTGAACACAATGGTCTTGCCGGCGAGAGATCCCGCAAAGGCCGCGCCGAGCGTCTGAGCCGTATCGCACAGGGTATCGGTGCCGTGTACGATGATGATGGAGTTCTCGGGTGACGCGTGGCAGGATGCGAGAACGCGGTCGCGATCCGGTTCACGCATGTCGAGGCTGTCGACTAAAGGCAAGAGCTCGATAACCGGTGGTTCCGTGAGGCGCGCCCGCGCAACAATTTGTGGAAGGTGGCTTTCGGAAAAGCCCAGCTGTCCGCGGATTTCGTTGTAGTGTTTGTCGAAAGTTCCGCCGGTCGCGATGATGCGCAGTGTCATGGCATAGAATTCTGTTGAGAGCTGTGATGAGGAACTTGGCGAAGCTATTCTAACGGCTGCCTTGGGCGGCGCTGGGGTTTAAATCGTGTTCGAGCAGGTCGTCTTTGCTGGTGGCGGCAATCGATGCTGGTGGCAGGCGGGATTTTGGGACATCGTTGCCCCCAAGATCGGTCTGCAGCCGCGGATCATAGGGGCCGTCTCGGCGGGCGCGGCAACCGCATGCATGCTCTATGCCAATCGCTCGGAGGACGTCCTCGCCTACTATCAGTCCCGACTTGCCACCAATCGGCGCAACGCGCACTGGGGTAACCTGTTTCGTAGCGGCGAACGCGTCTTCCCGCATGCCCGCCTGTATCGCGAGGCGTTGAAGGCGGTCCTGGGCGGGGAGCACTTCCGGCGCATGCGCGACACGGCCCCCGAGATCCGCATCCAGTTCAGCCGTCTACCCCGGCGTCTCGGTCCGCGCACGGCGGTCGGTGTCGGGCTGCTTGCGTACAATATCGAGAAATACTGGAAGCAGTCGCTCCATCCCCAGTTCGGCAGGCGCCTTGGATTCACCTCGGAAGTCGTGCGTGTCCAGGACTGTGCAAGCGATGACGACCTGGTGTCCTTGCTTGTCGCGTCGAGCTGCACGCCGCCCTTCACCCCCATCGAATATCGCAATGGCCGGCCCACGCTCGACGGCGGGCTGGTGGACAATGTCCCGGTCGATACGGTCGAGAAGGGTCGCAGCACGCTCGTTCTCGTGACGCGTCGCTATCCGAAGCGTCCCATGGTGTTTGTGCACAAGGGCAGACTCTACGTGCAGCCGAGCCGCAAGGTACCGGTCTCGAGCTGGGATTACACGGATCCGGCGGGTATGGCGCTGACCTACCAGCAGGGTCGAGGCGATGGCGAACTGTTTCTCACCGATTGGGCGCGTCACACGGTATGGCTTGGCGAGACGGCGCGGGCGCGCATGATCGACGACTCCAAAGGCTTGGAGGCATGAGTGCGCGCGACAAGGCGCTCGCGCCCGGTTCCGTCGTCTTTCACCCGCACCGCGGCTACGGGGTGCTGACAACGGTCAATCTCATGACGGGGTGGGTAAGCGCTCGCTTCGGCGACGAGCACAGAGCCCTCGATCTGTGCCTTGCGACCGATGCCCTGCAGCACGCCGATGGTGAGCCGATCCTGTTTCGGCGCGCCGCCCCCGACTACATGCCGCACGCGCGCCTCATGGCCATGGTGCGCCACCTGCACGACTTGGGCTATGAGCGGCTCTACCTGTACACGTGGCCCAAACCATCCGGTATGCACTGGCGCTGGCATCTGTTCTGCGGCCAGCGTGACTGGGTCCACCGGCCACTGCGTCCGTCCTGGTATGGCTCGGGCTCGGACTATATTTTCAACCCGGTCATGGGCTGGGGTGACGCCCCCGGGGCGTCGCCGGCGGAACTCGCGGCCGCGCTCGCCGAATTTGATCCGGAGGGGCTCGCTCATGCCCGCGGTCGCGATCCGGTGCATCGCGCCTGGTTCGCCGAGATCTGCAAGAACCTTCTTCCCGGATACGCCTACAGCCTGGGTTGGGACACGATGCTGGCCAAGCGACGCGGCATGCCCGAGGCCCTGCCCGTGATGGCGGTACGTCGCGGCATGCCGCCTTACTCGGGCGCGGCACTGGAATGGCCGCCGGGCTGGATCGACGGCTGGGCACACCATGGCTACCATCGCGTCTTGAGGCGTGCCGCGCAGGGCTAAGCCACCCTATAGCAACTGTTGCTGGCCACCGGATGTGTTGAAACGGTGTTGTTCGTCAACGCGCATCCAGCGTTCCCCAGGAGACACCGAGAGGGGATCTCCGGCACGCACCGTTCCGGTTTTCAGGACCTGAAGATAGAACCCGGTGTAAGCGCTTTGGACCATCATCTTGGCCGCGTGCTTGAAGCCCATCCGGGCATTGAACTTGAAGCACGGCGAGCGTGGCGCGGCAACCCGCAGCACGAGCGCATGGGCGGGATCGGCGCCGATCGTCACCACGTCTCCGATCCAGACACGATCCTCGGTAAGCCCCTCGATGGTCAGGTTCTCACCCATCGTGCCATAGGGGAGCTCGGCGTCGATCTTCAAGGCCTGCATGCGAATCGTACGCCAGACGGCATAGTGCTCCACCGGATAGGCGTAGACGGCCTTGTCGCGCCCGCCGTGCACCGTCAGATCCGCCTGCTCATCTCCCGCCAGTCCCAAGAGCCCGACCTGAACCGCGAGGGGGTCTTCAAGCCGCGACACCGGGGTCTTCACGATTGCGCTCGTGACTTGGCGGCTGTCCGCCGGAGCGGTCGTCCACAGCGGCTGCACCTTGCCGACACTGACCGCGAGCACCCTCATGGGGCCTGGGTGGCCAGGGAGCGCTCGAGCCTGGCGCTGCCAGGGCGTAGGCCTTGCGTCATCGTTCGCAGGTCATCGCTTGCTGCTCGTCGTTCACCGATCATCGTTCTCCAATCATTATTCGCTGAGCGCGTTAGCCGCGGGCTGCGAGCGCCTGGGGATTGACCACATGCTCGGGCGCCCCGGCGGCGTAGGCCACAAGGTTGCGGAACGCGGCCCCGAAGTAGAGTTCGTAGCTTGATTTCTCGACGTAACCGAGGTGGGGTGTGGCGACGACGTTTTCCATGCGCAAGAGCGGCTGGCCGGCCATGGGGGGCTCGCTCTCGAACACGTCGATTGCAGCAAGTCCGGGCCGCCCGCCGTTCAGTGCCTTGACCAGCGCGTCAGGCTCGACCAGTTCCGCGCGGCTGGTGTTGACGAACAGGGCGCCGGGCTTCATGGACTGCAGATCGGTCAGTTTGACGATGGAACGGGTCGCCTCGACCAGACGCAGGTGGACTGACAGGACGTCGGAGCGCCGGAACAGATCGTCCTTGTCGCTTGCCACTTCGAAGAGCTGGTCGCGCGCCGCCTGCCGGCTCTCCTCGCTGCCCCAAACGACGACGTCCATGCCGAATGCCGCTCCGAAGCCTGCGACGAGACGACCGATCTTGCCGTAGCCCCAGATGCCGAGGGTCTTGCCATGCAGGATCTCGCCCAGGCCGTGAAGGGGAGGAGAGTTGGCGGAGCGCAGGCCGCTTTGCTGCCAGACGCCATGCTTCAGGTTCGCCACGTACTGTGGCAGGCGCCGCATCGCAGCCATGATGAGTGCCCAGGTCAATTCCGCAGGGGCCGTCGGCGATCCCGATCCCTCCATGACAACGACACCCCGCGCCGTGCAGGCGGCGAGGTCGATGTGCGGCCCTGCCTTGCCGGTCTGGGAAATGACGCGCAGCTTGGGCAGCTTGACCAGCAGATCCTTAGTGATGCGGGTGCGCTCGCGGATCAGAACGAGCGCCTCGGCGTCGCCGATGCGCACGGCGAGCTGGCCGGCGCCGCGTACCGTATTGTTGAACAGCTTCACGTCGTGGCCGGCCAGCAAACCAAAGCACTCGAGCTTGCGCACCGCGTCCTGGTAATCGTCGAGAATCGCGATCTTCATGAATTGGCTTAAAGGACTGGTATCCGGGGTGTCCCTTCGGTAAAGTCGGGCCCTGGTGTAAAATTCAGGCCCACCAATTGAGACAGGGCCCGAAGTGCGCCCCGCGCAGGATGGGCCCGCCCCTCGTCTGATCCCCAAAAAGCCCCGGGCGGGCGCGAGCCAGCCAAACTATACAACAAGGTTCTGGAGGTAGACGATGAATGCTGTACTGTCGCCAGCGGCTTATCAGCCCGCACCGGCCTGGGTGAAGCACGCTAAATTGATCGCGTGGGTCGCCGAGATCGCAGCGCTCACGCAACCGGCCAGCATTCACTGGTGCGATGGCTCGATCGAGGAGTACGAGCGTTTGTGCGACCAGATGGTGGCGAGCGGCACGCTTCGCAGACTCAATCCCGCCAAGCGCCCCAACTCCTTTCTCGCGCTCTCGGATCCGTCCGATGTGGCGCGTGTCGAGGACCGGAC
>PLEY01000109.1:705-20827 GCA_003136595.1 Burkholderiales bacterium | reverse complement strand
CTAGGTCTTGCTGTCGGCCGCGCGCCGGGGCTTTTTCGGGCGGACCTCGCGGATTACCTCGGCGAACTCGTCGACGTCTTCAAAACTGCGGTAGACCGACGCAAAGCGGATGTAGGCGATCTTGTCGAGCTTTTTCAGCTCGCGCATGACGAGCTCGCCCAGGCGGTCGGATGGCACTTCGCGCGCGGCAAGAGACAAAAGCTTGTCTTCGATGCGGGCGACCGCCGTTTCGATGGTCTCGGCACTGACCGGCCGCTTGCGCAAGGCGAGCATGATCGAGGCGAGCAGCTTGGCCCGCTCATATTCGGCCCGGCTGCCGTTCTTTTTGACAATCGTTGGCATCGCAAGCTCGATGCGCTCATAGGTTGTAAAGCGCTTGTCGCAGCTTGGGCAGCGCCGGCGCCGGCGGATCGAATCGCCCTCCTCAGAGACGCGCGTGTCGAGGACCTGGGTGTCGGCATGCTGGCAAAAGGGGCAGCGCATGGGTCGGGCTAGCCGCGGCGGGCCGCGCCAGAGCCCGCCCTAGCCATAAACCGGAAAGCGCCGCGTCAGCTCAGACACGCGCCCACGCACGCGCTCGAGGTTGGCCGGATCTGCGGGGGCGTCGAGCACATCGGCGATCAGCTGACCCACGGCGTGCGCCTCGGCCTCGCGAAAACCGCGGGTCGTCATGGCGGGCGAGCCCAGGCGGATCCCCGAGGTCACAAAGGGCTTTTCCGGGTCATTCGGGATGGCGTTCTTGTTGGTCGTGATATGCGCCTCGCCGAGGACGCGCTCGGCTTCCTTGCCGGTGATCTTCTTGCCACGCAGATCGACCAGCATCACGTGGCTTTCGGTGCGGCCCGAGACGATGCGCAGGCCGCGCCCGATGAGGCTTTTCGCGAGCGCATCGGCGTTTTGAACGACCTGCTTCTGGTAGAGGCGGAATTCGGGTGACAGCGCCTCCTTGAAGGCCACGGCCTTGGCCGCAATCACATGCATGAGCGGGCCGCCCTGGATACCGGGAAAGATCGCGCTGTTAATGAGCTTCTCGAACTCCGGCTTCATGAGGATGAGGCCGCCGCGCGGGCCGCGCAGGCTCTTGTGGGTGGTCGACGTCACCACGTCGGCATGCGGCACAGGATTCGGATACTGGCCGGCAACGACCAGCCCGGCGTAGTGGGCGATATCGACCATGAAGTAGGCGCCCACTGAGCGCGCGATCGCGGCGAAGCGCTCGAAGTCGATGGCCAGCGAATAGGCCGACGCACCCGCCAAGAGCAGCTTCGGCCGGTGCTCCCGGGCGAGGCGCTCGACTTCCTCGTAGTCGATCTCCTCCTTGTCGTTCAATCCATAACTGACCACGTTGAACCACTTGCCGCTCATATTGACCGGCGAGCCGTGCGTCAGATGCCCGCCCATGGCGAGCGACATGCCCAGAATCGTGTCGCCGGGCTTGAGCAGCGCGAAGAACACGCCCTGATTGGCCTGAGAGCCGGAATTCGGCTGCACGTTGGCCGCATGGGCCCCAAAGAGCTCGCGCGCCCTGTCGATGGCCAGCGTCTCGACGATGTCGACGAACTCGCAGCCGCCGTAGTANNGCGATCAATTCGATGTGATCTTCCTGGCGGCGGTTTTCCGACTGGATGGCCGACCAGAGTTCCGGATCGGTCTGTTCGATGGTCTGTGACTTGGAGAACATGTCGGTTCCTGTGATTTAAAGAAGGTTGCGTGGCCTTTTGGGCTGGATCGCAGATCCGGGAGTCGCGACGCCCGAGATCCCCACCCGAACCTGCTCTGGGGCGCCCTCGGGTATGCCGACAGGTAGTGTAATTGACTGCGGCCCTACCGGTCGGACGGGTCGGACGGGTCGGACGGGTCGGGACGGTCCATCGGATGGACAAGCCGCGACAGGCCGGCTGGCCCCCGCCAGCGCGCAAATCCGGCCCAGAACGCGTCCCAACCTCGTTTAATAAGGGAGCGGGGCACTCTGTGCGCTAGAGTTTAAGGGAGGCCCCTAAAGAGAGCAACCTCAGGAGAGCCACCTCAGGAGAGCCGCCTCAGGAGCGCAACCCCGGAAGGACAATCAACCCGGGTGGGCACAGAGAGCTGATCTGAAAGGGGGACCGGCACCGGGGGACCATGGAAACGCTCTGGGGCGATTGCTCCGCGTGTACCGCCGCGTTTTTTGCGACAATCGAAGGGTCCGTCCTTATCCCCTCCCTTTATGGAAAGTCCTGCCATGATCGTCTTTGTCACCGGCGCCACCTCCGGGTTCGGCGCGGAAATCGCCCGCAAATTCGTGCGGGAGGGTCACAAGGTGATTGCCGCCGGGCGCCGTGCCGAGCGGCTGGGTGCACTGCAGAGCGAGCTCGGCACAGCACTCTTGCCGCTCGAACTGGATGTGCGCGACCGCAAGTCGGTCGCCGCCCTGCCCTTGTCCCTGCCTGAAGAATGGCGCTCGGTCGATGTCCTCGTGAACAATGCGGGTCTCGCTCTCGGTCTTGAGCCGGCCCACCGGGCGGATCTGGACGACTGGGAGACGATGGTCGACACCAACATCAAGGGTCTCACCTACGTGACGCGCGCGCTCTTGCCGCAGATGGTCGAGAAAAAGCGTGGCCATATCGTGAATCTCGGATCGATCGCGGGGCAGTTTCCCTACCCGGGCGGCAACGTGTACGGAGCGACCAAGGCGTTCGTCTATCAGTTCAGCCTGAATCTGCGCGCTGATCTGCAGGGCACGCATGTAAGGGTGACCGATGTGGAACCGGGCCTCTGCGGGGGCACCGAATTCTCGAACGTGCGCTTTAAGGGTGATGGCGAGAAGGCCCAGAAAGTCTACGAGGGAACGGAACCCCTGACCTCGGTCGACGTGGCCGAGACGGTTTTCTGGGTCGCCACGCGCCCGGCGCATGTCAACATCAACAGCGTCCAGCTCATGCCGGTATGCCAGGCCTTCGGGCCGCTCGCCATCTCGCGTAACTGATGTCGGCCGGCGGGAGCGCTCGCGCGGCGTCAAGGATGGCGTTCCCAATGTCAGTTAGTTTTCTTTATCCTCGCTCAGCTGCCCGTCATCGGCCCAGGAGAGGATTCTGACCTGCCCCTCGGTGATGTCGAGCAGGTTCACCGCGGCGTTGGGTACGGGACAGGAGCGGGGTTGGTCCCACGGCAGCCCCTGTGCCCGGCGGTAGAGCATGTCGAGCGCGCCACCGTGCGTGACCACCAGGATCGGCAGGGGGCGATGCGCCGTGACGAGGGCATCGACACAGGCAAAGATCCGGTCGCGAAAACCCTCCTGGCTCTCACCATCGGGAATCGCATAGGTCGGGTCGTGCGTGGTCCAGCGGGCGTACTCGAGCGGATGACGCAGGACGATCTCGGGAATCGTGAGTCCCTCGAAGATCCCGTAGTCGCGCTCCCTAAGGCAGGCGCGCTCGACCACCTCTAGCCCAAGGACCTCCGCGCTCGGCAGGGCCGTGGCGCGGGCCCGCGCGAGGTCGCTCGAATAACAGGCGGCGATGCGCTCCCCGGCGAGGCGCCCCGCCAGGCGGCGCGCCTCGGAGTGCCCTTCCGCGTTAAGCCCGATATCACGGTGCCCCTGAAAGCGCCGCTCGCGGTTCCAGTCGGTCTGGCCATGCCGGATGAGGTAGACAAGGCTCACGGGCCGTCCGCTCGGCAGACCATCCGGCGGCCCGCACGCGGCTTCTTGATCAGCCTCGGGCTGCGCATCGACAGGGGCATCGTGTTAGTGCGGGGTCGCGTTGGGTGTCGCCGTCGCGCCCGAGGGGGCGATCTGCAACCAGAACGTGACCGGGCCATCGTTGACGAGCGCGACCTGCATGTGCGCTCCGAACACCCCGGTCGCAATCGCAGACGCGGGCCCGCAGAGGGTGCGCGCCGTCTCGACGAAACGCAGAAAGAGCGCGCGTCCCGTCGCCGGATCTGCTGCCGGCGTGAAGCTCGGCCGTGTGCCGCGCCCGGTATCGGCTGCGAGCGTGAACTGGGGAACGATCAGCAGCCCGCCCCGGGTGTCAGTGAGAGCGAGGTTCATGCGCCCCTGGCCATCGTCGAACACCCGCAGGCGCAGGACCTTCTTGACGAGCGCGTCCGCGTTAGCCGGCACATCGCCGCGCTCGGCACAGACGAGTGCGAGCAGTCCGGCACCGATCGAGCCGACAAGCGCCTCGCCCACCTTGACCTCGGCTGACGATACGCGCTGGATGAGCGCGATCATCGAGGTCCATCCCTTGGTTGCGCGAGCAGGCGGCGC
This sequence comes from Burkholderiales bacterium, assembly GCA_003136595.1. Taxonomy (GTDB): domain Bacteria; phylum Pseudomonadota; class Gammaproteobacteria; order Burkholderiales; family Burkholderiaceae_D; genus BOG-994. The sequence goes on along the minus strand of PLEY01000109.1, from coordinate 16,575 downwards.
GCCTTCATTCGAGCACGACGCGGGCGAACTTGCGCTTGCCGACCTGCACCACGTAGGTTCCGGCAGCGAGCTTCAAGCCGCGGTCGGCGACGGTCGCGCCGTCGACCCGAACACCCGCCTGATCGACACTGCGCAGGCCCTCGCTGGTGGACGCCACAAGCCCGGCCTCGCGCAGCACCTGTCCAATCCCCAAGGGCGCCCCAGAGAGCCTGACCTCGGCCAGGTCCTCCGGAATGCCGCCGCGCGCGCGGTTCTCGAAATCGGCTTGCGCGGACTCGGCGGCCGCCTTGGAATGAAAGCGGGTGACAATCTCCAGGGCCAGAAGGACCTTGGCGTCGCGCGGATTGCGGCCCGACCCGACCTCGGCGCGCAGGCTCGCAATCGAGCCCGCATCGCGCGCCGAGAGCAGTTCGTAGTAGCGCCACATCATGGGGTCGGAGATGCGCATGAGCTTGGCGAACATCTGGTCGGGCTTGTCGGTGAGACCCACGTAGTTGCCCTTGGACTTGGACATCTTCTCGACACCGTCCAAGCCGACCAGAAGCGGCATGGTCAGGATGCACTGCGGCTCCTGGCCATAGGATTTCTGGAGCTCACGCCCGACCAGGAGGTTGAATTTCTGATCGGTCCCGCCCAGTTCCAGATCAGCATGCAGTGCGACCGAGTCGTAACCCTGCATGAGGGGATAGAGCAGTTCGTGGACCGAGATCGGCGTGCCCGCCCGAAAGCGCTTGGTGAAGTCGTCCCGCTCCAGAATGCGGGCGACAGTGTATTGCGCGGCGAGTTCGATCATGCCGCGGGCACCGAGCGGGTCAGACCACTCCGAGTTGTAGCGGATGTCCGTGCGGCTGGCGTCAAGCACCAATCCGCACTGGGCGAAATAACTCTGGGCGTTCGTCTCGATCTGCGCGCGCGTCAAGGGCGGGCGGGTCTCGTTGCGCCCGGAGGGATCACCGATCATGCTCGTGAAATCGCCGATGACAAAGAGCACGCTGTGGCCCAGGTCCTGGAGCTGGCGCAGTTTGTTGAGGACGACGACATGGCCCAGATGCAGGTCCGGTGCGGTCGGATCACAGCCGAGCTTGACGCGCAGCGGCTTATCCGATGCTTCGGCACGGGCAAGCTTCTGGACGAATTCAGCCTCGATCAAGAGTTCGTCACAGCCGCGCTTGGCGATCTCAAGGGCGGCTTCCACCGCGGGCGAGACCGGCAGCACGGGGTGGGAGGGGGCCGGACTGTTCGGTTTCATGGCGGGCTAGAAGGACGACGATTGACAGGGACGGTGGTGGGTAGTTTTACACGGGAAAAAGCCCGCTGAACTGTCAAAACTGCGTGCTACAATTTCTCCAGAACTTGCACGACGCGGCACAACAAGCCCAGACAGCGTCTTTCGAACGCTGCGATGGCGACAGTCCGTAATGCGAGCATGCTGTTGCTGTAGACCCGTTGCATCTCCCCTTGGAACGTCGATTCTAGCCGAACGCATGATCAAACATCTCGTTGCCGGTTTGAGCATCGGCCCGCGCGCGCGTGCCGCCCGCGTTGTGCAATCCCTGCGGCAGCGTCATGCCGGCCTGTCGCCTGAGCGTCGACGCCAGCTGCGCCGGCTTGGAGCGGGCGGTGCAGTCCTCTTCTTTGGCGCGGTGGCGGCATTTGGTTTCGCCCCCTTGGATGCCCGCGACACGCCGCTGTCGATCCGGCAGGTGGAGGAGGAGTTACCCGTGCCTGTGGCCGCGTTCGCACCCAGCTCGGTGGAGCGGCCCGAAGAGGACTTTGTGCATGCCGAGCGCGTGCGTCGTGGCGATACACTGGCGTCGCTTCTCACCCGCATGCAGGTCAACGATCCGCATGCTGAGAAGTTCGTGAACGCCACCCCGGCAGCCCACGCCTTCTATCAGTTAAGACCGGGGCGGCTGGTGCTCGCCCGCACCAATGCCCAGGGGGCACTCCTGTGGCTGCGCTATCTCGGGGTCGCTGCCGGGAACGACGAGCCCGAAGGCATATCGCACTCGCTGCTCCTGGAGCGCCACGGCGCGGACTTCAGCGTGCGCGATGCCACTGAAGAGAACGAGCGCCATATCGAGATGCGCTCGGGCACCATCCAGAATTCGTTGTTCGGCGCCACGGATGCGGCCGCCATCCCGGAGAGCATCGCCGTCCAGATCACTGAGATCTTCGCCGGCGACCTTGACTTCTATCGCGACGTACGCCGCGGCGACCAGTTCCGCGTGGTCTATGAGATGTATGACCAGAGCGGCGAGCCCGCCCGTGCGGGACGCGTCCTCGCCGTTGAGTACGGCTCGGGTACGCGCCTGCATCAGGCGGTCTGGTTCCAGCCTGCCGGGCAGCCCGGAGGCTATTACGGTTTCGGCGGCCAGAGTCTCAGGCGCGCCTTCCTGCGAGCGCCCTTGCAGTTCACGCGAGTGAGTTCAGGATTTGGCGGAAGGATGCATCCCATCCTGAACACCTGGCGCTGGCATGCTGGCATCGACTACGCCGCGCCCTTGGGCACGCCGGTACGCGCGACCGGCGATGGCGTGGTGGTCTCGGCGGGCTGGCAGAACGGCTACGGCAATGCCGTGGTGATCCGGCATCAGGGCGCATACTCCACGCTCTACGGGCATCTGTCGGCCTTCGCCAAGGGGCTGCATCCTGGGCAGACCATCACGCAGGGTGAACTCATCGGCAACGTCGGCATGACCGGTTGGGCGACCGGACCGCACCTGCACTATGAATTTCGCATCAACGGGTCCGCCCACGACCCCGCCCACGCCGTGCTGCCCGAGGCGCCGGCCCTCGAACACGCCCAGCTTGCGGCCTTTCTTGAGAAGACCCGCGATGCAGACCGCGAGATCGAACTCCTGCGTGGTCTGGACACGGCGCGCGCCGATGCCCCGAACGACGGCAAGGGGGCCTGAAAAGTTTCCGCAACGAGGCACTTCGACATGCCGACCGAACAGCTCGCGATCGGCCTCATGTCCGGAACCAGTCTGGACGGTGCCGACGCGGTCCTCGCACGCTTTAGCGATGCGGGGCCGCCGGTTCTACTTGGCCACTGCCACGCCCCGTTCGAGGCGCCGCTGCGCGACGCACTCATGGCCTTGCAGCGTCCGGGCGAGGACGAGCTGCACCGCGCCGCGCTCGCGGCCAATGCCCTTGCCGACCACTATGGCAAGCTGGTCGAGCGCCTGCTCACCGAAAGCGGCATCGAGCGCGGGGCGGTGCACGCCATCGGAGCCCACGGCCAGACCGTGCGGCATCGGCCCGAACTCGGCTACACCGTGCAGCTCAACGCGCCCGCACGGCTTGCCGAAGCGACCTCGATACCGGTCGTCGCCGATTTCCGTAGCGGCGATGTGGCGGCCGGTGGCCACGGCGCGCCGCTCGTCCCTGCATTTCATGCGGCGGTCTTCGGCGATGAGGCGCGCTGGCGCGCGGTTCTGAACCTGGGCGGGATCGCGAACCTGACCGAGCTGCCACCCGCCCAGTCCGGCCTGCCGGTCCGCGGCTGGGATTGCGGTCCGGGCAACGTGCTGCTGGATGGGTGGGCGGCGCGCCACGCGCGCGGGAACTTCGATGCAGCGGGCGCCTGGGCCGGCAGCGGTGCCGTGCACGCGGGCCTTCTGGCGGAACTCGCAAGCGAACCTTGGCTCCTTGGCGTGCCGCCCAAGAGCACCGGTCGCGACCTTTTCAATGCCGAATGGCTCGCGTCCCGCCTCGTTGACTTTGCTCAATTGGCGCCCGCCGACGTTCAGAGCACGCTTGCCCAGTTCACGGCGCAGTGCGTCGCGGCTTCGGTGGCCGGCAACATGGGCGCCATCGAGGAACTGGTCGTCTGCGGGGGTGGCGTGAAAAACGCCGATCTTCTGGAGCGCCTCGACCGGGCGCTCGCCGATCACCTGGGACGGTCGGTGACGCTCACGTCCAGCGCCCATTTCGGAATCCTGCCCGAGCAGGTGGAAGCTCTCGCCTTCGCCTGGCTCGCCCTAAGGAGACTGGCCGGGGAAGCCGGCAATCTGCCGGCCGTTACCGGGGCGCGCGGGCCACGCCTGTTGGGCGCCGAATACCGCAAGACGGGGTCGCCACCTTAGCCTCGCCCTGCCCCGGGTCTAGACGGAGAACGAGGAGCCGCACCCACACGTGGTGGAGGCATTCGGGTTCTTGATCACAAACTGCGCGCCCTCGAGGTCGTCCTTGTAATCGATCTCGGCGCCGACCAGATACTGGAAGCTCATCGAATCGATCAGGAGCGTCACGCCATTCTTCTCCATGGCCGTGTCGTCCTCGTTGACAACTTCGTCAAACGTGAATCCGTACTGAAATCCCGAGCAGCCGCCACCCTGGACGAAGACCCGCAACTTCAGTTCTGCATTGCCTTCCTCGTCGATCAGTTCCTTGACCTTGGACGCAGCCGCAGCGGTGAAGATGAGCGGTGCGGGCATTTCGGTGACGGCATTCATAAGAGTCTCCACTAAGATCCTGAAGATGGGGTCTGACGCTGCAAATTCCAGGGGCTGCGCCAGGGGCCGTGCGAGTCGCTGCGACGGGCCCAGGCACAGCGCCTGGCCGTACTGCCTAGCCGAGACTCGACGCGAGCTTCAGGCCCGGCCGGCTCTCGTCATCAACATGGGCCAAGGTCCCGGTGATGATCGCTCCATGATGCATCTCAAGCGCCTTGTAGCTGACATTGCCCGTCACCCGCGCCTTGGGTTGCAGCTCCAGCAATTCGTCGGCGCACACCGGCCCGTTGATGGTTCCATTGACGACCAGATGGCTGACCTGGATCTCCCCGTCGACGCGCGCCTGTTCGCTGATCACGAGCATGCTGGGCTGGGACGGATCGGCAAGGACATTCCCCTTGACGTGCCCATCAATACGCAGCCCGCCCACGAAGTGGACGTCCCCCTCGATGCGGGTGGCGGATCCGATCAAGCTCTCGATGGTGCTGCTGACGCCAGGTTTCTTGCCGAACATGGTGGACTCCTGTGATCATCACGAACCCGATGGCGCTGCCACATTCGTGGTTAGCTGAGCGGGACCGTGCGTTGGGCGCGGACTGCGCCCTTCTCCAATACGCGCGCTTCGAATTGACTGACCGATGCGCCTGGTGGAATGCGAAAGGTCCCTTCGATCCGCTTGAAGAAGCGGAAATTGACCTGAAAAGCCTTCGCGTCGGTTCCCGTTGCGGCATCGGGCAAATTCATGATAACAGCTTTACCCCCCTGTTGGAGCGTCACGATCAGTTGTAAATCCCCATTGAAATCATGGTTAACCTTGCCCCCCTGGATGACCAGGAGCCGGTAGTGCATCTGCTCGGGCACCGAGTCCTTCTCGATCTGCAGCCGCTTGATCGCCAACCCGTCGACCGGCCCGCTTGCCGACAGGTTCTCGAAAAATGCCACATCATCCTTGAGCTTGGCATTGTCGAGTTCGAGCGACTTGATCTGGTTGCCAAGGGTCTCCTGGGCCGACCGTTCGATGCTCAGTCGGCTCTCGGCGCTGCTGGCCGCCGCCGCAAGCTGGTCCCTTTCGGCAGCGAGGGCGGCGTTCTCGTCCTTGAGCCTTGCGACCTCCCCGTGGAGGTCCTCGCCGAATCCTGCGAAGCGCTTGCCCTCCTGGTAGAGCCATAGCCCGAGCGCCGCCGACAGGGCGAGAACCACGATCGCGACGCCCGCACGCACCGGCCACGGTACGTGGGTGCGCACCGTCATCCGGGGCGCGCTGATCGACAGTCGGCGACGCAGCAGCTTGAATTTCATCAGGTCAGGCGCAGGCCGCGCCGGGTCACGGCGAGACGGCGATCTGCCGCAGCCCCGTGTCCTCGGCGAGCCCAAACATGATGTTCATGGCCTGCACCGCCTGCCCCGAGGCTCCCTTGACGAGATTGTCCTCGACGACCAGCACGACGAGCGTGTCGCCTTGGCCCGGACGATGCAGCGCGATACGCAGCGTGTTCGAGGCCCGTACGGAACGGGTCTCGGGGTGGCTGCCGGGGGGCATGACATCGACGAACGGTTCCTTCGCGTAGTGCTGCTCGTAGAGCTCCTGGAAGTCGAGGCCGGCAGCCTGTGGATGGATACGGGCATAGAGCGTTGAGTGGATGCCACGGATCATCGGCACGAGGTGCGGCACGAAGGTCAGGCCGATGGGGCGCCTCGCGATCGCCTCAAGACCCTGGACTGCCTCGGGCAGATGGCGGTGCCCCTTCACGCCGTAGGCCTTGAAATTGTCCGATGCCTCGGTCAGTAGGTTGGCGATCTCGGCCTTGCGTCCGGCTCCGGAGACGCCGGACTTGCAGTCGGCGATGAGATGTTCCTCGTCCACGAGGGGCCTGCCCGCGGCGAGGAGGGGCGCTAAGCCCAGCTGAATCGAGGTGGGATAGCAGCCGGGCATGCCGACCACGCGCGCGCGCGCGAGCGCCTTGCGGTTCACCTCGGGCAGTCCGTAGACCGCCTCCTCGAGCAGGTCGAGCGCGCCGTGCGGCATGCCATACCACTTCTGGAACACCGCCGGATCCTTCAGGCGGAAATCGGCGGCCAGATCGATGACCTTGACGCCGGCCGCAAGTAGTTCCCGAGCCTGTGCCATCGCGACGCCATGCGGGGTCGCAAAGAACACCACATCGCACTCGCGAAGCGGTGCTTTAGAGGGATCGGAAAAGGCCAGGTCGACACGACCCCGCAGGGAGGGAAACAGGGTCGCGACCGGAAGTCCGTCTTCAGTACGGGAAGTGATCGCGACCAGTTGCACGTCAGGGTGCTGAGCAAGCAGGCGCAAAAGTTCGACGCCCGTATATCCCGTGCCGCCGACAATGCCGACTTTGATCATGGGTACTCCTCACAAAGGCAAGGCACACGCCTGTTCTGGGCTGCCTGATGCGACTTTGGCTGCCCGTGGCAAGGGTGGCTCAGGAAGGCCGATTGTACACAGGTGGATCGGGGGCTTCGGCCGTGGGGGCATGCCCGCGCAAGCGATCGCGGCACAGCGCATGCTCGGCCCTGGCCGACCCGACACCAGCCAAAACCGCCGGGCAGACTGCCCGGTCGGGTTCGCGTTGACGCTGGCTAGCGCTTGGAGAACTGCTTGCGCCGGCGGGCCTTGTGCAGACCCACCTTCTTGCGCTCGACCTCGCGCGCATCGCGCGTCACGAGTCCCGCCTTGGAGAGCGCGGGCTTCAATTCGCCATCGTAGTCGATGAGTGCGCGCGTGATGCCGTGGCGCACCGCACCGGCCTGGCCGGACTCGCCGCCGCCATGGACGTTCACGAGAATGTCGAAGGTCGTGCCGTGGTTCGTGAGCTCAAGAGGCTGACGCACGATCATGCGCCCGGTCTCGCGGGCGAAATACTCATCGACCGGCTTGCCATTGACGACGATCTTGCCGCTGCCGGTCTTGATGAACACGCGTGCGACGGCGCTCTTCCTGCGGCCCGTGCCGTAATTGTAGTTGCCGATCATGCCTTCACCTCGAGCGCCTTCGGTTGTTGCGCGGTATGCGGATGGGTCTGCTCGGCATACACCTTGAGCTTCTTGATCATCGCGTAACCCAGCGGACCCTTGGGCAGCATGCCCTTGACGGCCTTCTCGAGCGCGCGTCCTGGAAACCGCGCCTGCATCTTCTCGAAGTTGGTTTCGTAGATGCCGCCCGGATAGCCCGAGTGCCGATAGTATTTCTTGTCCTTCTGCTTGTTGCCGGTCACGCGCAACTTGCCTGCATTGACAACGATGATGTAGTCGCCCGTATCGACGTGGGGCGTGAATTCCGGCTTGTGCTTGCCACGCAGACGGCGTGCGACTTCACTGGCCACACGTCCTAAGACTTTGTCTGTCGCGTCAATGACAAACCAGTCACGCTGGACCTCGTGGGCTTTCGCGGAAAAGGTTTTCATGAAGCTTCCTGGTAGGGAACGCGGTGGTCGCTCTGTGGCGACCGTTCCTGCGCTCGAGTGCAAAACCGCAGACCCTTCCCGCTTATGTTTGCGGACTCTCCCGGGAGCTTGCGGTGAAAAGCCTTCGATTCTAGGGGTATCGGGACGCGTTGGTCAAGTCTCAGGGGGCGGCCGCCCGCGCGTTCCCGCTGCGATTCCCGGGCCGCCAAAAAAAAGCCCGGACTTTTAAGGGTCCGGGCTAATCCACCAAAGGAGGAGGGTGGAGGAGACACCTGCGGACAAAAGCGCTAACCGGAAATCATCTGTCACGTCCAGCGCTTCGTCGATGAACCCAGTATAGAGGAATCATTGGTGCGGCGCAAAAGAATTTTTCCAAAGTGCTTTGTCTGAATACAACGGATCGCTTGGCTGTTTTGACAATTCCACAGAAACTGTTTGTTTTCAGCAGTTTATAGATGTTCCGTATCAGATGAAAAAGTAATATGCAAATTGGTGCAGCACAAGGTGCTTGTGCCCCGAAGTGGTGCGCGAGCCGGTGGCTGCATGAGCGAATGAGTCTGGGAACGCAAGCGGGCGGCGCACCGCCAGTCCGGTACACTGGAGCGCCAAAGAGGAGGGAGCGTGATGAAAGTAAGCGTCACCTGGAATGCGTCGGCGGCGGCCGATCCCCTGGCAAGTCCGATGAGCTTCAGTGCCGCGACCGAGAGCGGCCATAGCGTGATGATGGATGGGGCGGCCGCCGGCCCCGGCGATCCCCTGGGCGGCCGCAACCTTGCGCCGCGTCCCATGGAGATGCTCCTGGTCGGCACCGGCGGCTGCACCGCCTATGACGTCGTGCTCATTCTTAGAAAAGGCCGCCACGACGTGCGCGAGTGCAGCGTGCGTCTCGAGGCGGAACGCGCGCCGAGCGACCCGAAGGTGTTCACCAAGATCCACTTCCATTTCGTGCTCGCCGGGCATGGACTGCGCGCCGAGGTGGTCGAGCGCGCCATCACGCTCTCGCACGAGAAGTACTGCTCGGCCTCGGTGATGCTAGGTCTCAGTGCCGCCCTCTCGCACAGCTTCGAGATCATCGAGACCGGCGCACGCCCCGAGGCTTAGGACGCGCCACGCGGGCCGCAAGCCCTAGATCCGATAGGCGGTCGTGGTCATGAGCTTCGCTGCGGCGCGCATCGCAAGCCGAAGGGGGGCCGGCAGGTGCTGGGCACCGCTGTCCCGTGCGGCGGCACCATGGCGCGCCTCGTCGTCGCGCATCTGCTCGACCAAGACGCGCGAACGCGTATCGGCTGGAGGAAGCGTCTCGAGATGACCTTCGAGATGCTGCTCGACCTGGCGCTCGGTCTCGACGACGAAGCCCAGCGACACCGCGTCGCCGGCACGGCCGGCAGCAAGACCGAGAGCGTAGGCACCTGCGAACCAGAGCGGATTCAGAAGGCTCGGCCGCGCGCCGAGTTCTTCAAGACGCTGCGCGGTCCAGGCCAGGTGATCGGCCTCCTCGACTGCGGCAGCCTCAAAGAGCGTACGCAACGCCGGACTGTCAGTGGCCAGCGCCTGGGCCCGATAAAGCGCTTGCGCGCAGACCTCGCCGACATGGTTCACGCGCATGAGCCCACCCGCGTGGCGCCGCTCGGCTTCGGTCAGGCGCGGCGCCATGGCGCCGCCCTCTGGCGCGAGCACCTGCGTCGACTCAGGAAAACTCCGAGATGCAACTAAGGTATTCCCTAGGGAGCGCAATCCGCGATCTACTTCGAGCACCAGTCGATCGACCCAATGTTCCATCCAAGAATCCTCCGAAAAANNGCCACAGTATCGACGACTTTTCAGGGCATTCCATCGCATAAGTTTGCTACCGGGTTCGTTTTTTGTTGAAATCTAGGCTGACTTCTAAACGACGGGTCCTCTTTGGCCGGTTAGAGTTCATTGGCATGGGGCGATACGCATACCTATGCCGCATGCACGACAAACTTTTGGAGATAATTGAATGAAAAAACTCGTAATCGCAGCAGCTGTGCTGGGCGCGTTCGCCGGTACCGCGCAGGCGCAGAGTAGCGTGACCCTGTTTGGGGTGGTCGACACCAACGTCACGCACATCAACGCTAGCGGTAGTGAATCAGGCAGCCGGACATTCGAAGACAACAGCGGCATCAATTCCTCCCGTATCGGCGTTCGCGGTACCGAGGATCTGGGCGGCGGCCTGAAGGCGGGTTTCTGGCTGGAAGCCGGTATCAACACGAACAACGGTTCGGGCGGGACAACCAGCACCGGCAACGGCGCGGCGAGCGGCAGCGCTTTAACGGGTGGTGGCGGTCTGACCTTCAACCGGCGTTCGACGGTCAGCCTGATCGGCGACAAATGGGGTGAAGTGCGCGTCGGTCGTGACTATGTCCCGACGTTCTGGAATGCAGCCAACGTCGATCCGTTCGGCTACAACGGCATCGCCGAAATCCCCGACCTGTTTGGCGGCAAGGGTGCAACGGGTGCGACCCAAGCCCGTGCTTCGAACGGCGTGTCCTACCTGACCCCGTCGACGCTCGGTGGCTTCTTCGTCCAGGCGACCTACGCCATCGGCGGCAATGCCTCGAACCAGAATGCTCCTGGCATCTCGAAGAATGACGGAGACTATGCCGGTATCAACGTCGGCTACCAGAACGGCCCGATCTATATCGGTGGCGCTTCGGGCTACACCCACCAGGCCCAAACGGTCGAGGCCGGCGACACGCACGTTGCCAACCTTGGCGCAAGCTACGACTTTGGCTTCGTGAAGCCCGACTTCTTCTACCAGTCGGCCACCATCAACCTCGCTCCTGAGCAGATCACCACCAACGTGGCTTCGATCGGTGCAGTCGTGCCGGTGGGTCAAGGCGAGTTCCGCTTCAACTACGCGCACGCCTCGGGCAAGGACCTTCTGGATGGCAGCCACGCCAACCTGTTTGGTCTGGGTTACGTCTACAACCTGTCGAAGCGTACCGCCCTCTACGGCATCTATGCGCGCATCAACAACTCAGGCGACTACAACTTCGCCCTGACGCAATACACCGAGAGCACCGTTCCGGCGATTGGCCAGTCCACGTCTGGCGTGTCGATCGGTTTGCGCACCTCGTTCTGATCCAGCGCAGGGCTAGCCCCTGCCGGATGTCGTACGTTTCAAGAGAGGTCTTCGGACCTCTCTTTTTTTGTGCACGCGCCCCGTTACGGGACCGCTTGCGTCCCTCCTGGGTCCCTCCTCGGTCCCTCCAGGGTCCCCTTTTGGGTCGGTTCGAGTTCGGTTTGGTCTCTTCAAAGAGGCGACGGGCGAATTGTCAAAATTCGGGCTGATGGCCGTCCAAGGCCCCCCAGACGTTCTCGATTGACAGTTTGCACACTCCCCCGGCAACGCCTTAGCGCGCCTTCCAGGGCTCTTTTGGCCCTTTCCCGCAAGGCCTGTCAGCATGCTTTGCGCACGTTTTCCGGGCCCTTCCGTGGATTGGCTCTAGTCCTTTTCCTGAGTCATTTTCCCCGTCCCCGGCCTGCGCCCGGCGGGTCGTGCGACACGGCGGCGTGCACCCCGGCGGCGTCAGCACACCCCCAGGTCGTGCTAAGCGCACGCGCCAGAACCACGCGCCAGATGCTTGCGGCCACAATTCTTTAGACCTAAAATAATTCATGCAGCGGCCATGGAGCGAGGATGGATTACGAAACGCGCATTGCAGACCATGACCACGAAGCGCTACGGCTTTGGCTGCGGCTTTTGACCTGCTCCAAGCTCATCGAAGGTGAGGTGCGGCGCGCCCTCCACGGGGAATTCGAGTGCACCCTGCCGCGCTTCGACCTTTTAGCCCAGCTCTACCGCGAAGAAGGGGGACTGAGCATGGGCGACCTCTCCAAGCGCCTCATGGTGACGGGTGGCAACGTGACGGGCATTGCCGACCAACTCGAGCGCGACGGCATGCTGGTGCGCAATGCCGCGCCCCTCGACCGTCGACAGGTCCAGATCCAGCTCACCCCCAAGGGCCGCCGGGAATTTGCGCGCATGGCGCGCGCCCACGAGGGCTGGATCGCCGGGCTTCTTGGCGGCATCTGCGAGGCTGACCGCAGGCGTCTCTATGACCTCCTCGGGGCGCTCAAGACCTCCGTCGCGGCCCAGGTCCGATGAGCTCGCCCAGAACGCCCGGCAGCCTCGCGAGAGGTGCCCTTCTGGACTACGCAGCGCGCCACTTCAGGTGGGAGGTCGCGCCCGGCGGGACCGTCGCGCGCATCACCTTGAATCGCCCCGAGCGCAAGAATCCGCTGACCTTCGAGTCCTACGCGGAATTGCGCGACCTGTTTCGCGCGCTGCCCTTCTCTCCGGACATCCGGGTCGTGACGCTCACTGGAGCCGGCGAGAACTTCTGCTCCGGGGGCGATGTTCACGAGATCATCGGTCCGCTCGTGCAGATGACGATGCCAGAACTCCTCGAGTTCACCCGGATGACCGGTGAGCTGGTGTTGGCGATGCGCCGCGCCCCGCAACCGATCATCGCCGCCGTTGATGGCGTCTGCGCGGGCGCTGGAGCGATGCTGGCGCTGGCCGCCGACTTTCGGATTGGCACGCCGCGGACGTCGACGGCCTTTCTTTTCACCCGGGTCGGTCTTGCCGGCTGCGACATGGGCGCCTGCACCCTCCTGCCACGCATGATCGGCCAGGGCCGGGCCGCAGAACTGCTCTATACAGGACGTGCGCTGGGTGCCGAGGAAGGCTTGGCCTGGGGTTACTTCACTCGGCTCGTCGCACCCGAGTCGCTCGAGGCGAGCGCTTGGGCGCTCGCCCTGGAACTGGCCAGTGGTCCCTCGTTTGCTCACGCCATGACCAAGAACATGCTGCACCAGGAATGGAACCTGTCGATCGAACAGGCCCTTGAGGCGGAGGCCCAGGCCCAGGCCCTCTGCATGCAAACTGACGACTTCCGGCGCGCGTATCATGCATTCGCAGCGCGGCAGACACCCCGCTTCGAAGGCGACTAGGGGCCTCGGGCGGCCCCGGCTCATCTCCATCCATCTACTCAGAAGAGGTAACCATGAACGGCAAGTGGATTTCAATCAAGGCGCATGACGGTGGCGAGTTCGGCGGCTATCTTTCGCTGCCGCCCACTGGCAGCGGCCCGGGACTCATCGTCATCCAGGAGATCTGGGGCGTGAACGAGCATATCCGTGCTGTGGCCGACCAGTACGCAAGCGACGGTTATGTGGTCCTCGCCCCGGATGTCTTCTGGCGCCAGGAACCGCGCGTCGATCTCACCTACGACGAGGCGGGCACTGCCAAGGCGTACGGCTTCATGCAGAATCTCGACGGTCCGAATGCGGTGCGGGATCTCACCAGCACGACCAAGGCGCTGCGCGCGCTGCCCGAGGTCAAGGGCAAGGTCGGCGTGCTCGGGTTCTGCATGGGCGGCCGGCTCTCCTACCTCGCGGCGGCACACTCGGGTGTCGATGCGGCGGTCTGCTACTACGGCGGGGGCATCCAGAACTTCCTCGACGTCGCCGGTGCCGTGAAGGTCCCGATCCTGTTCCATTACGCCGCGCTCGATGCGCATATCCCGCCCGAGGCGGTCGCTGCCGTGCGTGCCGCGTTCGCCGATCACGCCAACGCCCGCATCGAGGTCTATCCGGGTGTCGACCATGGCTTTAACTGCTGGCGGCGGCCGATGTACAACCAGAGCGCCGCGGCGCTCGCGCGCGGCCGCTCACTGGAGTGGCTCTCCACGAGCCTCGCCTAGCCCGAGCGAGGTTAGGGGCTCTTGGGAGCTGGGGGGCACGTGCGCGCACCGCTTGTGAAACTGGCGAGGGCGCCCAAGCACGCCTTGTCAGCACCCAGGGGGCAGCGCGCATGATCCGAAGCGCCCACCAGGACACCTTCGCCCGGGAGCGCCTGCCGCCTGCCAGCGAGTGGCCGGTATTCCTCTTTGACCGACCCGAGTACCGCTATCCGGCGCGCCTGAATTGCGCCACCGAACTGCTCGACGCCCAGGTCCGCCGCGGTCATGCCGAGCGGCCGGCGGTCGGCATGCTCGTCGATGGGCGGCCGGTGTTCGCCACCTATCGGCAACTGCTCGCCCAGGCCAACCGGATCGCCCGGGTCCTCACTGAGGACCTGGGCCTGGTGCCGGGCAACCGGGTGCTGCTGCGCTCGCCGAACCAGCCGATGCTCGCGGCAATCTGGCTCGCCGTCATGAAGGCAGGACTGATCGCCGTCCCCACGATGCCGCTCCTGCGGGCGGCTGAACTGAAGCAGATCATCGAGCGGGCACGGGTCGGCCTCGCCCTGTGCGATGAACGCCTCATCGAGGAGCTGCGTTCATGCCAGAGCCCTGGTCATGAGCATTTTGCGCCAGCGCTCGAGCGCATTGTGTGCTTTAACAGCGGGGACGCCGATTCACTCGAGCATCACCTCGTCCGCCACCCGCCCGTGTTTCGCAATGTCGACACGGCCCGGGACGACATCTGCCTCCTGGCGTTCACCTCGGGCACCACGGGGGAGCCGAAGGCGACGGTGCATTTCCACCGCGACGTGCTCTTGATGTGCGATGGCTTCGCGCGCCATATCCTCAGGCCCACCCCGACGGACGTCTTCTGCGGCACGCCCCCGCTCGCCTTCACCTTCGGCCTTGGCGGACTGCTGTGCTTTCCGCTGCGCTTTGGCGCGGCCTCCCTGCTCTCCGAAAAGCTCACGCCGGAATCGATGCTCGAGACCATCGAGCGCTCGCAGGCCACCATCACCTTCACGGCCCCGACCTTCTATCGCCAGATGGCGCTCCTGCTCAAGGATGGTGGGGACAGGAGCGCAGTGCGCTCCCTGCGCAAGTCGGTCTCGGCCGGGGAGGCCCTGCCCGATGCGACCCGCACGCTCTGGAGGGAGGCTGCGGGGATCGAGATGATCGATGGCATCGGTGGCACCGAGGTGATGCACATCTACATCTCGGCGCGCGAGGACGAAGTCCGACCCGGTGCCATCGGCCGGGTCGTGCCGGGCTACGAGGCCAGGATCGTCGATGACGACATGCGAGAGGTGCCGCCTGGCACCTTGGGGAGGCTCGCGCTCCGGGGGCCGACCGGTTGCCGCTACCTGGCCGATGTACGCCAGAGGGATTACGTCAAGGCCGGCTGGAACCTCCCCGGTGACGCCTTCATCATGGATGCCGACGGCTATTTCTTCTACCAGGCGCGCACCGACGATCTCATCGTCTCGGCCGGCTACAACATCGCCGGCCCCGAGGTCGAGTCTGTCCTGTTGAGTCATCCGGCGATTCTCGAATGCGGTGTCGTGGGCGCACCGGACCCCGAGCGCGGCCAGATCGTAAAGGCCTTCGTGATCCTGCGCGATGGCTATAGCCCTGGCACCACGCTCGCGGCCGAACTGCAGGCGCACGTCAAGGCCCGTATCGCCCCCTACAAGTATCCGCGCGCGATTGAATTCTGCACCAAGCTGCCCCGCACCGAGACGGGCAAACTGCAGCGCTTCAGGCTGCGCCAGCAGGCGGCGAGCACGGCGACAGCACCCAGCACACCCATCGCTCCCTAATCCCAGCGGCCGGCAAGGCGCGCGCCGAGATTGACGCGCTCACCGCCCGGTGTGTTCCGGGTGGAGGAGTGGGCATGGGTACCGGCTTGCACGCTCGCCGGCCCCGGCGGGGCATCCGGCCAGGTGAGCTCGTCAAAGAGGCCAAGCAGGGATTGCGGTATGAACCGGCTGCGCAGGGCATAGACGTGACGGTCACCGGCATGGTGCTGCTGACGCACGTNNCGCGTCATGGCGACATAGAGGAGCCGCCTCTCCTCCTCGATCTCCTCATCCGAACCCGTCGCCATATCGGAGGGAATGCAGCCATCGACCAGATTCAGGACCGTCACCGAGCTCCACTCCTGGCCTTTGGCCGAGTGGATCGTCGAGAGAATCAGATAGTCGTCATCGCGTAGTGCCGGCCCGGCCTCATCGCTCGTGGCCTGCGGCGGATCGAGCGTGAGTTCGG
>PLEY01000109.1:0-699 GCA_003136595.1 Burkholderiales bacterium | reverse complement strand
GCGCGCTCGAAGTCGGCCGGCCAGCCGTGCGTGCCGCGCCGCAGGGTGGCATAGGTCTCGACGAGGGCCTGCCAGTCGGGCCCCTCGGTCGCGCGTCCGACGAGGCTGCCCAAAGCGGCGACGGGGTCCGACGCTCTGGACAGGGCGTCGAGCGCGCGGCTCGCCGTGGTNNCGAGAGCAGGTCCTTGATGTGCGCGGCCTCGAGAAACTTCAGCCCACCAAACTTCACGAACGGGATGTTGCGACGGGCAAGCTCGAGTTCGAGCTGGGCGCTGTGACTGGCCGTGCGGAACAGGACCGCCTGGGCGCGCAGGGCGATGCCGCTCTCACGCAATGCCAGCACCTGCTCGGCGACACAGCGCGCCTGGTCGGCCTCGTCGGCCACCAGCACCAACTGCGGCCGGGCGCCCCCGGGCCGGGCCGTCCAGAGGTTCTTCGTGAAACGTTCGCGCGCGAGGCCAATGACAGCGTTCGAGGCGGCGAGAATCGCCGCGCTCGAACGATAGTTCTGATCCAGCGTGATCGTGCGCGCGGGGGGCAGGAACTGCCCCGGGAAATCGAGGATGTTGCGCACCTCTGCCGCGCGAAACGAGTAGATCGACTGGGCATCGTCGCCGACCACGGTCAGGCCCTGTCCATCGGGCTTGAGCGCGGCCAGGATCGCCGCCTGCAGACGGTTCGTGTCCTGGTATTCATCGA
>PLEY01000039.1 GCA_003136595.1 Burkholderiales bacterium | reverse complement strand
CCAGTTTTTCTTGCCCATCGGGATGACCCTCAGTGCCCGCTCAATATGGTTCGTATCTATCGGCACGTCCGGTAGGCAAAGTCGCCCACTTTTTCGCGCTTGCGGAATTTGGTGCCGTCTTCGAAGTCGTTCGTGGTGATCACGGCGACGTTCAGGTGGTTATAAAAATCTTGCAGTATCTGGTTCATCCTTTGTTCCGTTATTCATACGGAACAAATTAATGGATGTACGGCGGAAGTCAAGTCAATGGCGAGGGAATCCGATCTTTATTTTCAACCGTGCGAAGACCTCACAAAACGCTGGTACCTGCTCATCCTCAACCGACGGCCAAGGCAATGCGGTCGGATGTCTCAGCTCATGCACCCGTTGACCCAGCACAGCACAGCAAGAATCAGTTTCATCACCCCATGCTGGCAGAACCAAGGTCGCCAAAATTGCTGATTTTGACCGCACCATCCGGAAAGCGCGCAACCACCTCCAACTGCCCACCCATCGCCTCAATATGACTGCGTAGAGTTGACAGGTACATGTCTGTGCGTTTCTCCATTTTGGCGATCGACGGCTGCTGGACGTGCAGTATATCTGCCAGCATTTTTTGGGAAAGTCCACGCGCCTGGCGTAGTTCGTTGAGCGGCATTTCGGCAAGCATGCGCATCGCCTTGTCCGCTGCTTGCGCCTGTGCTTGGGGAGACATGCGCGAACGCAGTTCTGAAAATTTGTTAGCCATTGATCAGTCCTTCCTTTCGAAGTTGCTCCAAGTGTTCATCGTAGAGTCCGTCCGCGATAGGGACGTGCACGTCGTACCATCGGCCGTCTCCGGTCTTATCTCCACCGATCAACAAAATGGCCGAGCGCCGAGGGTCAAACGCATACAAGGTCCGAAACGGTCGTCCATCGTGCTGCGTGCGCAATTCGCGCATGTGACTGTGCTTGGAGCCATTCACTCCGCTGCTGTGAGGGAAACCCAAATTCGGACCGCGGTCTTCCAACAAGCGTACGGATGCATCTAGCGATGCCTGTTCGTCTTCGGACAGGCCACGCCACCACTCGCCGAATTCATCGGTGTACTCAACATCCCATTTCATGCCAAAAGTATAGCCTCCATGGAATATTCCGTCAACGGAATGGATAAATGACGCTAAAATCAATTGGTCCATAACCTGGTCCAGAATTTTGGTCCGGTCAGCGAGTGAAAATCGTTTTAAATCATGGGGTTAGAGGCATTTCAGTCGAATTCTCTCACCCCGACCATGTTTCAGTGGTGTCTCCCGCTCACCGGTTCAACTCCTTGTGGCAGTGAGTTGGCCAACACCTTCGGACCTGGGGGTCATCGGCGAGGTCTACCCGTGGAACATCGATATCCATGTCGATATCCAAGCCGTGGAAATCGAAGCAGCGGACCTCTCAGTGCATGCGGCACAGCTGCCCGATACGGTCCTTCCTTGTCCACTTCCAGATCCTTGATCCAGCCCCCGTGTTGACCGGGGCAGACCCGGCTCCGGTTGAGTTTCTTCTGATCCGAGCAGACGCATCCGCGACGCTTGACCGTAACGCTCGCGAAACTATCGATCTTGGGGGCTTGCCCAAGCGAGCTTGCCTAAGAGGGCTTGCCTAAGAGGCCTTACCCAAGCGCGGCCACGGCAAGCGCTCGGAACACATCCACCTTGAGGGTGCCAAGCATCGGCTCTGCTGGTCATGCTGCGTCGGATGGCCCGCTCTGATGCGCTCGTATTCGCTCCCCGAGGCGAAGCCACGACACTTGCCCGCCACCTCGACCCAGCCTATGCGTAGGACGCGACTCCCTCACTTGCTTTCTTGGCGCGGGCAAAGCGCTCCAAGCTACGTAGCGGACCGATGAATTTCTCGTAGTTGCGCCAGCGCTCGACCGAGCTCTTGTAGATTTTCTGGCGGACCTGCCATTGGCTCGCGGTGGCCACGGTGCGCTCGGTCTTGTGAAAATTCAAGCAGCGCTCATCCCAGTCAAGGCCGATGAAATCGATGATGCGCCGGCTCCAGAGGTCCTGCTCGGCGACCAGCGATTCATACGGGACATCAAGCATGATCCCAGCCGGCAGCACGGCGCGCCAGTGCGTCACGAGCCGGTGATGCTGCTCGAAGTAGTGCGCGAGGTCCGAAAGGTCCAGCGTGTAGTTATGCGTCGCGGAAAATCCCTGGAAATAGCAGGACAGACAGGTGTCGATCGGATCGCGCTGCATGTAGATGAACCGAGCGTTCGGCAACACGCTATGGATGAGCCCCACGTAGTCGGCGTTCAGTGGTGCCTTGTCAACCACGCGCGATGCGTCGGCAGAGCAGGCTTCGAGCACCCGAAGATAGTCCGATCCCAGCTGTCCAGGCAGGGGTGCCTCAAGGCCAAGAGTCAGCAGATGATGCTGAAACGCACTGCTCCAGAAGGGCAGCTCTCCGGCCCCGGCCGCAAGCGGATGCGAGGCGATGATCTGTTCGACCAGAGAAGTTCCCGAGCGCATCATGCCAACCACGAATACCGGTCGCGCGGAGGTGCTGGCTCCGGCCACGGCGCTCGCCACGCGTGCGGCTCCGTAACTTTCCATGATCTGCTCGACGAGGGCGACCCGTGCGGCGCGGTCGTAGGCGGGCGCCACCGTCTTCGCGATATCGTTGGCACGCTGGAAATGGGCGAAGGCCCGCTCGTAATCCCTGATGTCATCGCAGTACTTGCCCATCGCATAACGCAACCTGCTCTCTTCGAGCCGCGGCAGGCCGGCCGCCGCCACCTCCTCGGCGGTGGCAAGCCAGGTGGCATCCGCCGCGGTCATCTTGCGTGTAGCCGGAATGGCCGCGAGGGCAGCGGGCATTTTCGGGCGCAGGCTGAGCGCCTCGGCGAGCAGTTGTTCAGCCACCCCAAACCGACCCTCCTGAGCCGCAAAGCTCCCCATGCCGACGAGCGCCTCGGGATTTTTGGGTTCGAGCGCAACGGCTTGCCGGTAACAACCCTCGGCCTCCCCGAGCCGGCCCAGCATGACGAGCGTCGCACCCAGATTAAGCAATGCCGGCACGAGCGCGGGTTGCAGTTCGAGGGCGCGGCGCAGATTCGCCTCGGACTGCGGCAGCAACCCCATCTCCCGAAGGAGATTGCCGCGGTTGGTGTAGGCCTCGGCGTAATCGGGCTTGAGTTCCACAGCGCGCGCAAAGGCGGCGTTGGCCTCAGTGGCCCTGCCGTCGGCGACCAGCGCGCAGCCGAGATTGTTGTACGCCTCAGCAAACCGGGGGTTGACCGCAAGCGCCGCGCGCAGACAGGTGATGGCCTCGTCCAGGGCGCCCTGACCGAGGTGCTCACTGCCCATCTCGAAGAGCGCCTGGTCACGAGCCGATGGCGTTCCCGCCGGACGGTCTTCACTCCTCGCCCGGTCTCCTGAGCCACGTGCCATCCAGAGGTGGACAACCAGTTCGCGCGCGATGCCATGGGCGATTCCTGTCTCAACGCCCAGCGCGATCAGCCGGCTCTTGAATGCCTTGGCCAGCTGCGTTCTCTTGTAGACGTTAAGGCGCAGCGCCTGCGCTTGGCCGCTGGCCCTTTGCAGCAGTTCGCGAATCGCCGCGGCGCGATCGCCGGCGGCGCCACACGCATTCAACGCCAGCGGCGCGAATAAATCGGCAAGCACCGTTCCCGCTTCGAGCGCAACTCGCCTGTCAAACCAGTCCAGTACCATGTTTTCTCGACTACCCCAAGGCCAAAACCCTGATTCTTTGGGAGAATTGAAGCACGAATCCCGGTCCAAGAGCAGCCTAAGTCGCGCTTTTCGGGTACCTGTTTGACGCGCTGTTGTGCAAGCCCCAACAAGCTGGCTTGGGAGTACTTGCCCCCCGCACGGTGCCTGGGGTGCCTTGGGTTGGCATAAGGAATCCAGGGTCGCAGAACCCGACGCCCCCCAGGAGGATATTCGGCAGGGCTGCCCGGAAATTTAGCCTTGAAAGTTGACTTTCAGGGGCCATGGTGCGCATGTGCCCACGCGCAGCACCTTCGGTCGCTATGTCGCGCCGTTGCCAAATCTGAGACAATTCGACCAGATGGTCGGGTGGCAGGAGCCGCAATGCGAAGGCCCCAGCAATCGTGTCAGCTGGTAAGCGCTCGCCAGTCCGAGGCGTCCAAGACGCGGCTGGCCCGGCCTGGCGGGACGGCTCAGGGACCGGCTCAGGGACCGGCTCAGGGGCCGGATACACCAAGCGCACCGAGCGGCGAGCGAATCCGCCTTGTATCCCACCAACTTCATCTAAGCGCCTTTCGTGGACGTCATCCCGTTTTGGGCACAGTGTCTGGCTCTGTTCGTTCTGCTCCTGCTCTCGGCGTTCTTCTCCATTGCCGAGACCAGCATGATGGCGCTCAACCGCTACCGCATCAAAGCTTTGTCCAAGACGGGCCATCGTGGTGCTGTCCTCACGGGCCAACTCCTGGCGCGCACCGATCGACTGCTGGGGATGGTTCTGATCGGCAACAATCTCATCAATGCCGCCGCCTCGGCCCTGGTGACGGCGATCGCCATCGCGCGCTTTGGCAACAACCGGACAGTCCTGTTTTTTGCGACCTCGATGATCGCTTTTCTCATCATCGTGTTTGCCGAGATCACCCCGAAAGTGATCGGTGCGACCTACCCGGAGCGCATTGCACTGGCAGTGGCCTATGTGCTGCGGCCACTCTCCATTCTGTTCCGGCCCGCGGTCTGGTTCGTGAATCTGTTCACCGGGCAGATGCTGCGTCTGGTGAACATCCGTTCGGGTAGCGGAGGGGAGGCCCAGCGCCTTGCCCCCGAGGAGCTGCGCGCCCTCGTTCTCGAGAGTGGCCACTTCATCTCCAAGAAGCAGACCAGCATTCTCCTGAACTTGCTGGATCTCGAGAGCGTGACGGTCTACGACGTCATGATCCCGCGCGCGCAGGTCGAGGCTCTCGATCTGGAGGACCCGATCGAGGCGATCACGGAAAGGCTCAAGACCAGTTATCACAACAAGTTGCCGGTGTTCGAGGGCGAGCTCAATCAAGTCCGCGGGGTGCTCCATGTGCGCAAATGTCTCGCGCTCCTTGCCGAGGGCCCGCTGACCAAGGAGGGCATCATCAGCGCCTTGGCTGAAGCCTATTTCATCCCCAGGGGAACTTCAGTCACGCAGCAGCTCCAGTACTTCCAGGAAAAGCGCCTGCGGATGGGGATCGTGGTCGACGAGTACGGTGAGGTCCAGGGGCTGGTGACGATGGAGGACATCGTCGAGGAGATCGTCGGTGAATTCACCTCGAGCATGCCGCGACCTGACCACGGCCCGCTCACCTGGGGCGACAACGGCTCGGCCGTGGTCGACGGCAGCATGCCGTTGCGCGAACTGAACCGGAAACTCGGCCTGAAACTACCCCTGGACGGCCCGAATACCTTAAACGGGCTGATTCTGGAGGAACTCCAGGATATTCCCGATTCGGCGGTGTCGTTGCGTATCGGCGATTGCGCCATCGAAATCGTGCAAATCCAGAACCAGGCGGTGCGCACGGCCAAGCTCACCCGGCTCTAGGGTCGCATCCTTGCAACACGTTTTGACGATTCCTTCGACCCCCTAGCCAGAGCGGGCAAAAAGCTTTACAAAGCAATGTCCTACCGGCATCATCGAATTTATTTTCTGGAATAATTTTCACGAGGGCAGTCGCACAAGACTGGCACGTGAGATAGTCTTGAGTCTATGGCAGCAGTCACTACTCCACCTGGTGCGGGAGCCTCCGCTATATCTGGCCTGGGCCGCGCCCTGGTGCAGAATGGCAAGCTGCGCCTGGAACAGGCCGACTCGATCGCCAAGTCGGCCAGCGCTACCGGCGCAAGCTTCCTGGATCAGCTCCTGGCAAGCAAGGTGATGACGCCGCGGGAACTCGCGCTCGAGGCCGCGCAGATCTTCGGATTACCCCTGATCGACCTCTCGGCCTACGACCCGGCGCTCATGCAGGTCGAGGCGATCGACAAGAAACTGATCCAGTCGCTGCGCGTCATCGGCCTGCACAAGCGTGGCAACAAGCTCACGGTGGGCGTGTCGGATCCGACCAACTTCCAGGCGATCGATCAGATCAAGTTCCAGACCCAGATGCTGGTCGAGCCGGTCGTGGTCGAGCACGACAAGCTCATCACCTTGACCGACAAGCTCGCGCAGACCGAGGAGTCGAAACTCAACGAGCTGGCCGGGGCCGACCTCAACCTCGACTTCGCCGATGCCGATGCACCGCCTTCCGCGGAGTCGACGGCGGAAATCGATGACGCTCCGATCGTCCGGTTCCTGCAGAAGGTCCTGATGGACGCCATCAACGACGGCGCCTCGGACATCCACTTCGAACCCTACGAGAAGTTCTATCGCATCCGCTTTCGGGTGGACGGTGTGCTTCGTGAGGTGGCGCAGCCGCCGATTGCCATCAAGGACAAGCTCTCATCGCGCATCAAGGTCATCTCGCGCCTCGACATCTCGGAAAAGCGAGTCCCCCAGGATGGGCGCCTGAAACTGGTCCTCTCCAAGGTCAGAGCGATCGACTTCCGGGTGTCGACCCTGCCGACCCTGTTCGGCGAGAAAATCGTGATGCGGATTCTCGATCCGTCCCAGGCCAAGCTCGGCATCGATGCGCTGGGCTACGAGCCCGAACAGAAGCAGACGCTTTTGAGCTGTATCGAGCGGCCCTATGGGATGGTGCTCGTGACCGGCCCGACCGGCTCAGGCAAAACGGTGTCGCTCTATACGTGCCTGAACATCCTGAACCAGCCCGGCATCAACATTTCAACCGCCGAGGATCCCGCTGAAATCCAGCTGGCCGGCATCAACCAGGTGAACGTCAACGACAAGGCGGGACTGACGTTCGCGGCAGCGCTGAAGTCCTTCCTGCGTCAGGATCCGGACATCATCATGGTCGGCGAAATTCGCGATCTGGAGACGGCCGACATCGCCATCAAGGCCGCACAAACCGGCCACATGGTGTTCTCAACCCTGCACACCAATGATGCCCCGACGACGTTGACGCGCCTCATGAACATGGGTGTGCCGACCTTCAACATCGCCTCGAGCGTCATCCTCATCACCGCGCAGCGCTTGGCGCGCAGGCTTTGCAGCTGCAAGGAACCGGCGAACATGCCGGACCATGCGCTCATCGAAGCCGGCTTCCAGGATGAGGACCTCGATGGAACCTGGCAGCCCTTCAAGGCCGTTGGTTGCGAACGCTGCAAGGGTTCGGGCTACAAGGGGCGGGTCGGGATCTACCAGGTCATGCCGATCACCGAAGCCATGCAGCGCATCATCCTTGACGGCGGCAATGCCATGGCGATTGCCGAACAGGCCAAGATCGAGGGAGTCGCGGATCTGCGTCGCTCGGGTCTGGTCAAGGTCATGCATGGCGCCACCTCCCTCGAAGAGGTCGTGGCCGTCACCAATCAATAGCTGTGCCACGCCCGGACACCTCCGGGCGCCGCTGTGAGGAGATGAATCGATGGCCACCGCGAACGCGGCTGTAAAATCCAAGGAGTCTGTCTTCGTCTGGGAAGGCAAGGACCGTAACGGCAAGTCGGTGCGCGGTGAGATGCGTGCGGTCGGCGATGCCCTGGTCAGTGCCACGCTGCGCAAGCAAGGTATCCTGGTCACGAAGATCAAGAAGCAGACGTTCCGCCGCGGCAAGAAGATCACCGAGAAGGATGTCACGCTCTTCACCCGGCAACTCGCCACGATGATGAGGGCCGGCGTGCCCCTGCTCCAGGCGTTTGATATCGTCGGTCGCGGGCACTCCAACGCCTCGGTCGCGAAGCTCCTCACCGACATCCGCACCGATATCGAAACCGGCTCGAGTCTGAACCAGGCGTTTCGCAAATATCCCCTGTACTTCGACCCCCTCTTCTGCAACCTGGTCTCAGCGGGCGAGCAGGCCGGTATTCTCGACTCCCTGCTCGAGCGGCTTGCGAGCTACAAGGAGAAGATCCTCGCGATCAAGAGCAAGATCAAGTCCGCGCTGTTCTATCCGATCGCGGTGATTGCCGTGGGCTTCGTCGTGACGGCGGTGATCATGATCTTCGTGATTCCGGCCTTCAAGTCGATCTTCACAAGCTTTGGTGCCGATCTGCCCACCCCGACCCTGATCGTCATCGCGATCTCCGATTTCTTCGTGGCCTATGCGGTCTACATCTTTGTGGGCATCTTCGCGCTGTTCTATTTCGCGGCCCAGGCTTGGCGGCGAAGTCCGACCGTGCAGCAGATGGTCGATCGCACCATGCTGCGAATCCCGGTGTTTGGTGATCTGGTGCGCAAATCAGCTATCGCGCGCTGGACACGGACACTTGCGACCATGTTTGCCGCGGGCGTGCCGCTGGTCGAGGCGCTCGATTCGGTCGGGGGTGCTTCGGGCAACTACGTGTACTTCGAAGCCACAAAAAAGATCCAGTCCGATGTCAGCACCGGTGTGAGCCTGACGAATGCCATGCAGAACACGAACGTGTTCCCGAACATGGTGTTGCAGATGGTCGCAATCGGCGAGGAGTCGGGTGCCTTGGACAGCATGCTCGGCAAGGTCGCGGACTTCTTCGAGCAGGAGGTCGACGATGCCGTGGATGCCCTGTCGAGCCTGATGGAACCGATGATCATGGTGGTGTTGGGTACTCTCGTGGGTGGTCTGGTCGTCTCGATGTACCTGCCTATCTTCAAGCTCGGTTCCGTGGTCTGATGCCCGAGAGCGCGTGGCGCGCGGCGCGCCAGCGATGAGTGCCTTAGCCGAGAATCCTTGGCTGTTCGGGGGATTGGCCGGCGTGCTCGGGCTGCTCATCGGCAGTTTCCTGAACGTCGTCATCTACCGCCTGCCGCGCATGATGCAGCGGCAATGGGCTATCGACGCGACCCAGATCCTGGCCGAGCCTGAAGTGCGCGCCGAATTGCAGCTCCCCTCGGACGTGGCCCGGGCCGTGGACTCGAGCCTCTCTGCGCTGGGAGCCGCATTGCAGAAGCTTCCCGCCCTCGGCATTGCCACCCCGCGCTCGCGTTGCCCATCCTGTGGTCATCCCATCTCCGCCCTCGAGAACATTCCGGTCCTAAGCTGGATTTCCCTGAAAGGACGCTGCCGGGCCTGCAAGGCACGCATCTCGGCACGCTACCCATTGGTCGAGGCTGCGGTCGGTGGCCTCTTCGCCCTCGCTGCGCTGCAATTTGGCGCGACCCCCCAGGCTGCTGCCAGCCTGGTGTTGATCGGCCTGTGTGTCGCGATGACGCTCATCGATGCGGATACGCTGCTGCTGCCTGATGTGCTCACGCTGCCCTTGCTGTGGATCGGGATCCTGATCGCCGCAGCCGGCTGGGGCTTTGCGACACTTCCCGCCAGCGTGCTGGGCGCGGCAGGGGGCTACGCTGCATTCTGGTCGATCGGCACCCTGTTCCGCGTGGTGCGCGGGATTGAGGGGATGGGCGCAGGTGACTACAAGCTTCTCGCCGCGCTTGGCGCCTGGTTCGGATGGAGCGCCCTCTTGCCGATTGTGCTGCTCTCGGCCGGGGTCGGCTCAATCGTCGGCGTCGGCCTCATGCTGGCGGGACGCGCTACCGCCCTGTCAAGACTGCCTTTTGGCGTTTATCTGGCCCCGGCGGGCATCATCATGCTCTTCTTCGGTCCCCGCCTAGTCGCCCTGGTGCTACCGGGTGTCCACTGAACGACCCTATCTCATCGGTCTGACCGGGGGCATCGGGTCGGGCAAGAGCACTGTCGCCGAGGGATTCGCCGCCCGCGGCATCACGGTTGTCGATGCGGATCTGATCGCGCACCAGTTGAGCGCTCCAGGGGGACTCGCCATCGATGCTCTGCGGGCCGCGTTCGGCGACCCCTATATCACTCCGGCAGGCGCCTTGGATCGTGTGCGCATGCGCCGGCTCGCGTTCGAAGACGACCAGGCGCGCGCTCGGCTCGAGGGTATCTTGCATCCGCTCATCCGCAGTGAGAGCGAGCGCCAGGTCCGCGCGTCACCCTCGCCCTATACGCTGCTCGTCATCCCGCTGCTCTTCGAGTCCCCATCGTGGCGCGAGCGCGTCGATCGGGCACTCGTCGTCGATTGCCCGCCCGCACTGCAGATCGAGCGCGTCATGCAACGCAGCAAGCTCACGCGCGAGGAGGTGGCCGCGATCATGGCGCGTCAGGTGGACCGCGCCACGCGACTGGAACTCGCTGACGAAGTCATCGACAATTCCGGCGCGCCAGAGGCTCTCGAGGCGCAAATCGAGACGCTGCATCGGGACTACCTGCAGAAACTAGCAAGTCAGCGTTTGTAATTCGCGCGCGCTTGCTTCAAAATCCGGCCAAAGCCTGCCACGCAACGCTTCACGCAGTCGCGCGATGGCAAGCAGGCCACCGGACCGAGACACCACATTGATTCTCTATGAGTACCCGTTCAATGAGCGTATCCGCACGCTGCTGCGGCTTGAGGATCTGTTCGACCGGCTTGGATTTTTTCTTCGGCATAGCGAACCCCAGTGCCATCATACGGCCCTGACCACGCTTTTCGAGATTCTCGATGTCGCAGGACGCGCCGATCTCAAGTCCGATCTTCTGCAGGAGCTCGAACGACAGCGCCAGACGCTGATCTCATTTCGCAACAATCCGAGCGTCGAGGAAGAGACCTTGGAGAAGATCCTAAAGGATATCGAGCTAGCCACCTCCTCGCTCGTGAACCTGCCCGGCAGGACCGGGCAGCATCTGCGTGACCACGAATGGCTGACCAGCATCCGCAGTCGTAGCATCATCCCGGGAGGCACGTGCGAGTTCGACCTGCCGTCCTACCACGCGTGGCTGCATCGGCCGCCTGAGGCGCGCCTGCGCGACCTCGAAGCATGGGTCGGACCGCTTAACCCCCTGCGCGACTGCCTGAGGATCGTGCTCAAGCTCTTGCGCGACTCTGGACAGGAAACACGCATCGTCGCCGCGCAAGGCAGTTTCCAGCAGATGCTCGGCGGCAAGTCCTACCATATGCTGCGCGTCATCCTCGACGAGGATCTGGGCGCCATTCCCGAAATCAGCGCCAACCGCTACATGATCTGGGTGCGCTTCACGACGCAGGACGGAGGTGACCTCCGCCCCCGACCCTTCGAGTCGGATGTCCCCTTCGAATTGGTCTTGTGTAACCTCTAGGGCCGGGCCCGAGGACAGGGTCCCGGTCTGGCATTCTCAGATTCCCCGCTTATCCAGTTGCTGCACCTCTGCTAGAGTCGTGACTTGCGTCAACTCCCCTCCCGACTCTGCCATGCCTGCCACCGTCAAGTGCCCCACCTGTGCCACGCAGGTCGAGTGGATCCCGGAAAACCGCTTCCGCCCATTTTGTAGCGAACGCTGCAAGAACATCGATTTGGGCGCCTGGTCCTCCGAGAGCTACACCATCGCGGCGGACATGCCGCCAGACCCCCTCGAGGACGGCGACTTGCCCACTCACTGAGCGCGCCGCCAGCCCGGCGAGGCTCTCGATCCGTGCAGATGAGATCGGGGGGCGACGAGCGGTTCGAAACGCGCCAATCCGATCGCCTGGCCAGCACGATAGCGCCGGGCCGTCTCGTGTCCCGTCCGCTGCGTTCTCCCCGGACCATCAAAGTCGCATCGAGCGCCGCCGCCATGAGCGATGGTAGGGCTAGACGAGACGGACTGCCTACCTTAGGACCACCTATTCGTTTCTCCAACTGGCTCGTAGGCTGGCCACACCCTGCGCCCCCCACTGGCGCGCAAGGGCGAGATCGCTCCGCTCAAGGCCACCGAGTGCGTAAACCGGCAGAGGAGTCTCTCGGGAGTGCTCGAAGAACCCCTTCCAGCCTAGAGCAGCCATTCCGGGATGTGACGCCGTAGCGCAGACGGGGCCGAGCACCGCGAAGTCGGCTCCGATCGCGCCGGCCCTGCGCAGAGCGTGTCCATCGTGACAGGATGCAGCGCACCACTGGACATCGGGGCGCGATTCCCGTGCCAGCAGCGCAGCATGCGTGAGATGCACACCGTGCGCATCGTGCCAATAGTGCTCCGGATGGTCACTGTTGACGAGGAGTTTGAAGCCGAAGCTGCGGGCGCGTGCCCAGACCTCGCGAAATAGTGCATCGAACGCACTGCCGGAGAGACCCTTTTCGCGCAACTGCAGAAGCCTGATCTCGCCCGAGCCCGCTGCCCTGTCAAGACGAGCGAGGAACTCGGCGTTACCCAGCTGCGTGGCCCCAGATATGGCATAGTGATCAGGCAGCTGCAGCCAGCGTCGCAGCGGCAACGCACCAGGCAACCAGGGCTCGACCAGAGGATTGTCGATACGCTCCCAGCGTAGCGCCTGGCCCTCGAGCGATTGCGGCACTCCCTGCCAGCCAAAGATGCGCCAGAAATGGAGGCGTACCCGGGCATGCGGATAGGTGAACTCGCGCACGGCCCAGCGTGAAGCGGCTTCGATGCGCAGACCCAGTTCTTCGAGGAATTCTCGGCACAGGGCGCTTCGAACATCCTCGCCCTGCTCGACCTTGCCCCCGGGAAACTCCCAGTAGCCCTCCATGGGCTTGCCCGGAGGGCGCTGGGCGAGAAGGAACGCTCCATCGGGTCGTAACACGACACCAACGGCGACCTCTACCGGCGTCTGGGCAATCATCACTTCTGAATCGAATGTCGCCCGGCCCAGTCGCGCGCGAACTGCCAGGCGACGCGACCCGAGCGGGAGCCGCGCTCGAGGGCCCAGCGTAACGCCTCGTCATGGGCCGCGGCGACCACGCTCTGGTCGCAGCCGAAATGGGTCAACCACTGGGCGACAATACCCAGGTACTCGTCCTGCTTGAACGGGTAGAAACTGACCCAGAGACCAAAGCGCTCGGACAACGAAATCTTTTCCTCGATCACCTCGCCAGGGTGAATCTCGCCATCTTCCTGGTGCTGATAGGTCAGGTTGTCGCGCATGTGCTCGGGCATCAGGTGCCGTCGGTTACTGGTCGCATAGATGAGGATGTTCTCCGAGGTCTCGGCAATCGACCCGTCAAGTGCGACCTTTAGCGCCTTGTAACCCCCCTCGCCGTCTTCAAACGAAAGATCATCGCAAAACACGATGAAGCGCTCCTTCCTTGGACCCAGAAGTTCAACGATATCCGGCAGGTCGAGCAGATCCACTTTATCGACCTCCACCAGACGCAGTCCGCGCTTTGCGAACTGATTCAGGCAGGCCTTGATGAGTGAGGATTTGCCGGTACCCCGAGCACCCGTCAAGAGGACATTGTTGGCGGGCTTGCCTGCGATGAACTGTCTGGTGTTCTGCTCGATTGCGCGCTTTTGGCGATCAATGTTCTTCAGATCAGACAAGCGGATGGCGGCCGTCCGATAGACCGGCTGGAGCCGGCCCCGGCCGCCCTGTTTGCGCCAGCGGAAGGCCCGGGCCCCCTCCCAATCGACGGGCTCGGGAGTTTCAGGCAAGAGGTGCTCGAGCCGGTCGAGGACAGCCTCAGCTCTCTCGAGGAGCTTCGCGATGGGTGTCTCAACGGGAGAAGTCTGGGCAGCTTTCTTAGGTCCGGTATTCGGCATTGATCTTGACATACTCATACGAGAAATCACAGGTCCAGACCATCGCCTTCTCGGCACCCCGCCCGAGCGCCACGCGTATCGTGATTTCTGAGGGCTGCATCACCCGCGCCCCGTCCTGTTCACGGTAGGCTGCCGATCTCTCGCCGCCTGCGATCACCTCTACATCGCCTAACGAAACCGCAACGCGGGTCGTGTCCAGATCGGGGATGCCCGCATTACCGATGGCCATCAAGAGCCTGCCCAGGTTCGGGTCTGAGGCGAACAATGCGGTCTTGACCAAGGGAGAATTTGCGATCGACCTGGCAACGCGTAGTGCCTCTGGTTCAGTCCGGGCCCCGGACACCTCAATGGAGATGAATTTGGTTGCACCTTCGCCATCCCGCGCGATGGCCTGTGCGAGTTCCACCGCCACTTCCAGCACGGCGGACTTCAGCGCCGTATAGGCGCTCGCTGCCGCGGAATCGATCTCAGGCAGGTGCGCCTGACCGCTTGCCATCAGAACGAATGAATCATTGGTCGACGTGTCCCCGTCCACCGTCACTCGATTGAATGAGCAGTCCGCCACCTCCCGGACCATCTGCTGGAGGAGCCTCGCAGCAACGGCCGCGTCAGTGGCAATATAAGCCAGCATGGTCGCCATCTGCGGCTGGAGCATCCCGACCCCCTTGGCGATCCCGGTCACCGTGATCAACTTGCCCTGAATGTGGACACGACGCGAGGCCGCCTTGGGTACGGTATCGGTCGTCATGATCGCCTCGGCGGCGTCAGACCAATGCTGCCCACCCAGGCTCGCGAGGGCCGCTGGAACCGCTGCCTCGATCTTCTCCACAGGCAAGGGCTCGAGGATCACTCCCGTCGAGAACGGCAGCACCTCTTCGGGCGCACAGCCAACAGCCCGAGCGACCGCCCTGCAGGTACGCAAGGCAGACTCGATCCCCTCCTGGCCTGTGCCGCAGTTCGCATTGCCGGCATTGACGATCAGGGCGCGAATCGCGCCTCCCGTCGCCAGATGTCGGCGGCAGATCTGTACCGGCGCTGCTGCGAAACTATTCTGAGTGAAAACGCCCGCAACGTGCGATCCAGGGGCGAGTCGGACCAGCATCAGGTCGCGCCGGTTTGCGCGTCGAATTCCCGCCTGCGCGAAGCCCAGTTCGATACCGGCCACCGGATAGAGTGAAGCAGGATCGGGCGGAGCGAGATTCACGGCCATAGCGGTTCGCTAAAGGAGCAGGTCCAGTCGGTCAGAGGACGAATTGTAACTGCTTGGGGGCGGCGTGGGGCGCAAGTCCCAAGCGAGGGCTAGCGCTCGCAGCAGCGTGCCGGGCGCCTCGGGGTGCACAGAGGGCCTGGCGATTGGCGACCCTGGAGTGGGGGTGGAAGCGGGCCTTGTCAGCAAGGCTCCAGTAGCTCCGCATAGGGGCCGACCGCTCAGGCCGAACGCAGCTCTTCGCCGTCGAGCTTGGCTTGCCAGGCTTGCACGAAGAAACGCTCGAACTCGCTGACGGCTTTCGGGTCCTCATAGAGCACCGGGCAACGCTCAAGGATACGTGCCGAGCATGCGGCGCGGCGCTCTCGATTGCTGCCCAGGTCCACTGCCAGTTGGACGTAACTTTCATGATCGTGAGCAATCAGTTCAGGCAGCTCCATGCGGCGGTACATTCCGGCTGTATGCCGACCACGCTGAAGATCGCGCGGCCAGGTGACCACCGGAGTGCCGACCGCAAAGGCTTCGAGGCTGGTGTTCATGCCGTTAAAATGCAGCGGATCAAGCATCACATCGGCTGCTGCGAGCATCTGCAGGTAGTCCGACCCCGGGTGGCCAGGCAGTACGTCAATGCGGGACATGACATCGGCCATCGAGAGGCTCCACCGCTCGCACAGTGCATGAGTCCACTCGGCATGATGCCGATTAACGAGAATGAGCCGCCCCAGCGGGTCGCGCCGCAGAATGTCTGCCAGGATGCCATCGAATTCCGGGTGTATCTTGAAAAGGGTCTGCGGGCAGATATAGATATGCGCAGCGGGATCCAGGCCCAGGTCCTGCCGCTCCTTACGCGCGCCGGCTATCTCAGGGCGATAGTAATAGGCGAGCGTCGGGAGATTTCGCAGGAGGACCAGGCGCTCGGAGTAGTGCGCCTGTGCCCCCGGGGGCTCGTAAAGATCGCTGGAAATGAAATAGTCCATATTCGGGATACCCGTCGTATCCGGGTGACCAAAGGATACGCATTGAATGGGTGCAAGCCGCGCATGAGCCAGATAGGTGGACATCGATTCCATGCCGATGTCCTGAAAAAAGAGAATATCCAGTTCAAGGTCAGCGATGACCTGACGGGCTGCGTGAAGCTTATCGGGCAGCGTAATCCATCGATCGCTCACGCCCCGTATGTGACGCGCGATGTCGTCGTCCACATACGGCGGGATAAAGAGCGAGATGATCTCAAAGCGCTCCCGGGATAGTTGAGCAATCAGGCCCTTGCTCGTCTTCCCAATGCTATGGCGCCGCAAGAACTTGGAGATGAAGCCGACGCGAATCCGGTCGCGAGACTCGACACGCCTTAAACAATGCGGTGCGGTCCACGTGAGGGAGGGCGTCGCGTGCTGGAGCACGGCCGCCACCTTTGTGAGGAGGGCGCGGTTCGGCAGGCCATGGTAGGCGAGAAAAAAAGTCGGGGCCTGCACGACGTCCTCGGGGGCTTCGACATGGAGTGGTTGGTCCAGCAGTGCGTCGAGCTCGGTACCCATGCGCTCTCGTGTGATTTCGATCGATCCCACGCTGGCTTCGATGGCCTCGACGCACAGCGCCCTGGACAGGCGCGCTGCATCGTCGACTTGCAGTTCGAGCGCCTGTCGCAGGTGGAGTCTGGCGCGCTCGGCCAGGCCCATGCTGCCTAACAGCGACGCGGCGATGATCATAGCGGGTCGCTGTCGGTCATCGAGGAGCGCCGCGCGCTCGAAGTGACGCAGTGCATCACCCTCCCGACCCAAAGCATACAGAGCGAGGCCCAGCCGAAACTGGAGTTCGGGCAGATGAGGAGCCCAGCGGTCGGCGTCCGCCAGGATTTGTGCGGCCTGCGCCACGTGGCCTTGTTCGCGCAGCTGATGCGCGCGGCCAAGCGCACCTGTCACCCCGGCGACGAGGCGCGGATCATGGCAGTCCAAGAGACCCGTTTGCCAGCGTGAACGGGCCTCCGAAGGCCGGCCCCCATCTAGACGCTCGGCCTCCCGCAGGTTGTTGGCCGCGCTGCGTCGGGCACCCAGCCGATCGAGCGCCTTGGCCAGCATGCGGCGATGGGTAGAGCGTCCCGGAGCAAGACGGACGGCCTCCAGTCCCGCTACGATCCCGTCCACTGGCCGCGATTCATCGATTGCCACCTGGGCGATCCAGCCCCACGCTTCGTCCAGGAATCGATCGATGCCCAGAGCCTGCTCGGCCAAGCGCCGGGCCTTTGCCCGGTTACCGCTCGCATACGCGAGTTGCGCGGACTCGATGAGTTCCCGGGCGGCAACCCAACTGGAAGCCATGTTGCTCGTTTCAGCCATCCTCGTCTTTCATCGGATATAGGGGCAGACCAGGCGCCTCCAATCCTGCAGCGGGCCGCATGGTCGTGGGCAGGCTCCAGGATTGATATCCGCAGACTAGTGCTAAGGCACTTCTAAGGCAGATATTCTATCGCGTACCCCAAAACCTCCAGGTGGGATACGAGCTCCTGCTCGCGGTAGATCGAGCGGATTTGCTCCTGAGGTAGCAGGAAACGGATCCGGTTCTCGCCAACTAGCCTGCGGCTCCGTCCGTGCACCCCAAAAAGTTCGTCCAGCTTGAGATCATCATGAAGTACCGGGCCGAGATATTCGACCGCGAACTGCTTGGCGACGTCCGTCGGCGCAAACCGGATGCCCCTTTGTTTTAGTTGCTGATGGAAGAGCCCCGTCAGCTGGACATCCTCATTTTGGATCTGTGGCACTTCGCTGAACTGATACATCAGGCCTGCGATGCTGGGTTCGCGCATGAAGCGCCTGCTCCTGAGACTCAGTCCGCCATTCTGGATGATCAGCGGCTTGGGTTCATGCACCCATTGGTATCCAAATACAATCCGATCACCGACAATGGCCGCGTGGCAGGGCGCCCCGATGTAGTCATACTCCAGATAGCCATCGCACCAGCATTCTCCGTTCAACACCCAGCCGTCATCCTGAACGATCAAGGCGTACTCCGTATCGATGAAATTGTGCAGGCAGTACATCACAAAGAGACTGTATTGCTGATAGTTGAGCGGCAGCAGCGGCGCCCATTGAATCCGCTCGGGAAGCGCGTCTGGACGGCTAATCGAGAGCAGGAGCCCCCGCGAGCCCGGTAGTTCAGCCATGCTTCGGGAGATCGAAGGAATCGCGCTGGCACCGTCGTGGTGGCCATAAATCGCGACGATGGTGAGGTAATCGTGGTTCCGCATTCGTGCCGCGCGAGACTTGCGCTGTGGTTGATTCAAGTTACGGGCCTGGCAGGCGATGCGATCCGGCGCGACGAACCCACAATCGAAGCGCCGAATATACACAGGAGCAAGGGGCCGTCGAAGGGCCCCATGCGGTCTCCGGCTGTGCGCCGGGGGCCAGCTGCGTGCTAAGCACATCTCACCCCAGGAGGGACCCCGCGACGAACTCAGCGGACCCTCATCTCGCCCGATGAAGATTTCAGCTTCATGACAAGAACCGTCACGAACCTCCTGAAGCTCATCGAGCTACCGCGAGCGGTGTCGGGGATTCCTTTTCAGGGCCGTGACACCCGCGCTCGGAGGGAGAGTTTCGCAACGGTATGCGAAAGCGATGTTGCCCCGCGATTCCAATCGATCTGACAATAGCGCCTCAATCCGAGCGCAACTCCCGAGGTGCGGATATGTTCCAAGCGCAGGCCAAATACGTCCATCAGATATTCTATGACGAGCCAACACGGGGCCTTCTCGATCTCGGATTCCTGCCGATCGACAACAGCCAAAGCGAGCGTCCTGACTGGTTCGAGTTCTTGGTGATCCGGGATTTTCTGCATCGCACGCCGCTAGACGAGCGGGCCTGGTACGGCTTCCTATCACCGCGCTTTCGAGAGAAGACAGGGCTTGACTCGAGCTTCGTATTCGACTTCATAGACCGGATTTACAGCCATGCCGATGTCGCGCTTTTCTCAGCCCGCTGGGATCTGATCGCCTTCTTTCGGAGTCCCTTCGAACAAGGCGAGATCTTTCATCCCGGGCTCCTCGATCTGTCGGAGCGCTTCCTTCAAAGCATTGATGTGGAAATCGATCTGAGAACGCTCACCACACACTCGCTCTCATCAGTCTATTCAAACTTCATCGTCGCCAAGCCGGTGTTCTGGCGCGCCTGGCTCAAGCTAGCGGACGCATTTTTCGACCGTGTCGAACACGGCCGTGACGCGCTCGCATTGGCCTTGCAGGCCTCCACGACTTATGCTCCTCAGGGTCGCAGCATGCCGAGCGCCCCGATGAAGACCTTCATCCAGGAACGCTTGACGTCGCTCGTCCTTGCACAAGGCGCATTTCGGGTCGCGACGCCTGATCTGAGTGGCCAGTTCCCCTTTGACTCGCCCTTTGAGAGGAGCGCCCGCGCGCGCCGCGTTTTGCAATGCTGCGATCTTCTCAAACAGCAGTACGCGACTCTCGGAGACCCCAGTTTTCTCGAGGCATATCTGAAGCTGCGTGCCGTCGTCCCGATGGCCAGCGGCACTGCGTGACGGGGTCTCGCCAAGGAATGGGCTTTGGTACCGCCTTGCGCGGACAACCGCGAGCAACACTTGACAGAGCCCGCACTCGCACGGATCGGATTCCCGAGCGGCACCGAGCCGGGCAGGTTGCAGCGAGCGACCCCTGCACCCGCGCCAACGACGGGACGACGGCCAGGAGTGGTAGCGGCCGTCACGATTCATACATGTTCAGCCGCTAGGATTGAAGGTCCTCGGCTCGGCCCTTAGTGCATCCTAACGGAAAATGTCATGCTTGAACTCAAGACGCCGAGAGGCCTTCAGGTGCGCGTTCCCGAAAATATGGCCGAAGATCCTTCATCACGGTTCGAACTTGGCGATTGGGAGCGGATCACGACCTACTACGAGGAGAACGGCTACGTGATCCTGAAGGGTCTACTCTCAAAGGAGCAGTGCACTCAGATCCGTCATCTCTGGGAGTCCGAGGTGAAGCCTTTTGAGGGATTCATGTACCGACAGGCCACAGCACGAGCCGAGCGCCACGTCAGGAATGGTCAGGGTTGGATTATGAATCCGATCCTCAACCTCCAAAGCGTCAATCCGGCGCGCTTTCCCCGCTTTCGCGACTATGCCACGAACCATATCCTCGCTTCGGAGCAGCTCGCCAGCGCATTTTCGGTACTTCTTCGAGACGCGCCGAAGGTCGTCCAATCGATGTATTTCGAGGGTAACTCGGCCACTTGGGAGCATCAGGACAGCTATTATCTGGACTCGGAAACGATCGGTGAAATGTCAGCAGCATGGATTGCGCTTGAGGACATTGCAGCGACTGCGGGGCGCTTCTTCATATGCCCGAAATCGCACAAGATCCGCCTCGATGATCACTCGCTCTACAACAACATCGCCGAGAATCACGAGGGCTACGTCGCCTCGGTGGTCCAGAGGATCGAGCAGGAACATCTCCCCATCAGGGCCCCGGTCATGGAGCAAGGCGATGTGCTCTTCTGGAATGCCCTGACGATCCATGGCTCCCTGGACAGCCAGGATCCCCTGCATTCCCGATCCTCGATCACCTGCCATGCGATCCCGAACAAGAAAAAATTCCTGCAACTGCAAACGCGCTTGATCGACCTTGCGACTGATGTCGTGAATAGGGTGAATCTGTACCGGCCCAAGGATCTTGCCCGGGCCAGGAACAGGCTGATCCTGTGGATCGAGTCTCGATTCCCACACTTCTTCTACTGGCTCAAGAGACAGGCTATTGTCTTTATGTTGAAGCGAAAAACCTGATCTGTGGTTCGGAGGGCCGCTCGAAGCAACCGGCGCGAACGCGCAGGCTGCAAGGTCGCTATCTGCAACGGAGCCGGTCGGGTCGGACCCAGGGCGAACTGCGCGGTTCCGCGTACCGATACCGGGTGCTAGGCAATCTTGCCGTGGCACTGCTTGTATTTTTTGCCACTTCCACAGGGACAGGGATCGTTGCGTCCCACTTTGTCCGTATAGCGCTTGACGGGCTCCTGCTTCAGTGGCTCCTGCTTCTGAGGCGCCACCGCCACCACCGCCTCCTCCGCCAGCGCCTCCTCGTACTCCGCATGCTGGAACTTCACATGCTCGACCGCCGGTGCCGCGATCTTCTCCTCGGCCTCGGCGATCTGCTCGGGCGACTGGATGCGGACCGTCATGACCACGCGCGTGACCTCGTTGGCCACAGAATCGAGCAGGACGGAAAACAGCTCGAAGGCCTCGCGTTTGTACTCCTGCTTGGGGTTCTTCTGCGCATAACTGCGCAGGTGGATACCCTGGCGCAGGTGGTCAAGCGCCGCGAGATGCTCACGCCAGTGCACGTCCAGGCTTTGCAGCATGATGGAGCGCTCGAACCCGTTGAAGGACTCACGCCCGACGACGGCAATCTTGCGCTCGTAGGCGGCATCGGCGGCCTGGACGATGCGGGCGACGATGTCGTCATCGCTGAGCTCGGGCTCCTCCTCGACGATGGTGGTGAGTGGCACGTCGAGCTGCCACTCGGACCCGAGAACACCCTGGAGCCCCGCC
This sequence comes from Burkholderiales bacterium, assembly GCA_003136595.1. Lineage (GTDB taxonomy): Bacteria > Pseudomonadota > Gammaproteobacteria > Burkholderiales > Burkholderiaceae_D > BOG-994. Next base: position 8,832 of record PLEY01000039.1, on the reverse strand, counting down.
ACATCCCACTGGTCTTCGACACTGCCCTCCGGGATGTACTGGCGTGCCACGCTCGCGAACACGCCACGGCGTAGCGCTGCGATGGTGTCCGAGACGTCGCTGGCCTCGAGCAGCTCGTTGCGCTGCTGGTAGACCACCTTGCGCTGGTCGTTGGCCACGTCGTCATACTCGAGGAGCTGCTTGCGGATATCGAAGTTGCGGGCCTCAACCTTGCGCTGGGCAGACTCGATCGAGCGCATCACGATGCCCGCCTCGATGGCTTCGCCCTCGGGCATGTTCAGGCGTTCCATGATACTGCGTACGCGCTCACCGGCAAAGATACGCAGCAGCGGGTCGTCAAGGGACAGGTAGAAGCGCGAGGAACCGGGATCGCCCTGGCGCCCGGAGCGGCCCCTAAGCTGATTGTCGACGCGTCGCGATTCATGGCGTTCCGTGCCGATGATGTGCAATCCGCCCGAGGCGATCACAGCATCATGGAGCGCCTGCCATTCGTCGCGCAGCGTGCGAATGCGGGTCTCGCGCTCGGCATCGGGTAGGTCGACATCTTCGCGCAGCAGGTCGATCTGCTTCTCGACATTGCCACCGAGCACGATGTCAGTGCCCCGTCCGGCCATGTTGGTGGCGATGGTCACGACGCCGGGACGTCCGGCCTGGGCGACGATCTCCGCCTCCTTCGCGTGCTGCTTGGCATTGAGCACCTGGTGCGGCAACTTGACGGCCGCGAGCATCGATGAGAGCAGCTCGCTGTTCTCGATCGAGGTCGTGCCGACCAGCACCGGCTGGCCGCGACGCGCGCAGTCCTGAATGTCGGCGATGATGGCGTTGTACTTTTCCTTGGCGCTCTTGTAGACCTGGTCGAGCTTGTCGACGCGGGCATTCGGTTGATTGGTGGGTATGACGACCGTCTCGAGGCCGTAGATCTCCTGGAACTCGTAGGCTTCGGTGTCTGCCGTGCCGGTCATCCCGGCGAGCTTGGTGTACATGCGGAAGTAGTTCTGGAACGTGATCGAGGCGAGTGTCTGGTTCTCGCTTTGGATCTTCACGCCTTCCTTGGCCTCGACGGCCTGATGCAGGCCGTCGGACCAGCGCCGCCCCACCATGAGTCGTCCGGTGAATTCATCGACGATCGTGACCTCGCCGTCTTGCACCACATAGTGTTGATCGCGATGGAACAGGTTGTGCGCGCGCAGCGCGGCCATCAGATGATGCATGAGAAGGATGTTCGCGGGGTCGTAGAGCGAGGCCTGCTCGGGCAAAAGGCCCATGCGCGTCAAGATCTGCTCGGCCTTCTCGTGACCTGCCTCGGAGAGCTGGATGGTGTGTCCCTTCTCGTCCACCCAGAAATCGCCCGGGGGCTCCGGCTCGCTGGGCTTGGGCTCGGTCTGCATGCGCTCGAGTAGCGGCGGCACGGCATTGATACGCACGTACAGTTCGGTATGGTCTTCGGCCTGACCCGAGATGATGAGCGGCGTGCGGGCCTCGTCGATCAGGATCGAGTCGACCTCATCGACGATCGCGTAGGCGAGCGGTCGCTGCACCCGGTCGGCGGCCTCGTAGACCATGTTGTCACGCAGGTAGTCGAAGCCGAATTCGTTGTTCGTGCCGTAGGTGATGTCGGCCGCATAGGCCGCTTGCTTGGCCGGATGAGGCATCTGCGACAGGTTGATGCCGACGCTCAGGCCAAGGAATTCGTACAGCCGGCCCATCCAGGCCGCATCGCGGCTCGCCAGATAGTCGTTGACGGTCACCACGTGCACACCCTTGCCCGCGAGGCCGTTCAGATAGACCGCGAGGGTCGCCGTCAGGGTCTTGCCTTCGCCGGTACGCATTTCTGCGATCTTGCCGAAGTGCAGGACCATGCCACCGATGAGCTGCACATCGAAGTGGCGCATGCCGAGAACCCGTCGGCTCGCCTCGCGAACCACAGCGAAGGCCTCGGCGAGGAGGTCGTCGAGTGTCGCACCGGCGGCAATCCGCGCCCGGAATTCCGCAGTCTTGGCCTGCAGTTCGCTGTCGGTGAGGCCGGTCGTGGCCGGCTCCAGGGCGTTAATTTGCTCGACGGTCTTACTGTAGAGCTTGAGCAGCCGGTCGTTGCGACTGCCAAATACTTTTCGGAGAAGACCAGTAACCATGGGGGACGCAGGAACGGCGATTACCTAGATCATCGCGGGATGGGCGGGCGCCGGGGGCCGCAGGGGTCCCGGGACGGTTTGCAAATTAGGCAAAGAGTCAAAGTTTAGCATGCAGGCCCGACCCGCTTGGAGCGTGGCTGGGTCATGCTGCGGAGCACACTTGGAGGCGCCCCGGCGATTTTCAATGAACCGCGCGCGGCTCCTTGCCGGTGGCGACATACTCCGACTCAGCGCGCGCAACCTGCTGGGCTCCTCCGGATTCGAGGAATTTGGCAGGATTTTGGGGCACGCCTTTGACGTGCACCTCGAAATGCAGGTGGGGCCCCGTGGCGCGTCCGGTCGCACCGACATCGGCGATATGCTGGTTGCGCCGCACGATGTCGCCGACGTGCACATAGACGCGCGAGGTGTGGCCATAAAGGGTGGTGATGTCATTGCCATGATCGATCTCGATCATGTTGCCGAAGTCATGATTCCACTCCGCCGTGATGACAACCCCGCCGGCTGCGGCAACGATGGGCGTGCCAGGATTGGCGACGAAATCGACACCCTCGTGCATGGCAAGCCGGCCGGTGAAGGGATCGAGCCTGGGACCGAAGCCCGACGAGTTGTACTCGACGTTGACAGGCAGGCTGGTCGGCATCATCTTGCTCTTGAGCTTCGCGCTCAAAAGTGCCGACTCGACGACATTCAGATAGTCGGCCCGGCGCTCCATGCCGGTGGCCATCGAACTCAGCTGCGTCTGGAATTCCTCGAGGGACAGCTCGCGGCTGGTGGTGGGTGTCGCCCCGCCGCGCGGCGGCGGTTCACGAAAGTTGAAGTCTTCCTTATTGATGCCCGCAAGCCCTGAAACCCGGTCTGCTAACGCCTCCAAGCGCATCAACTGCGCCTGCATCTCACCCAGCTTGACCGCCATGGCGCCGATGTTTTCATGGATGTAGCGTTCCTTGCGTTCCGATTCGGACTGTCCCACGGCTTCGACCAGGCTCCGAAAACCGGGCAGATTCAGCGCTCCGCCACTCTTGATCGTCACATAATTGATGAGGGCAGCGCAGCTGATAAGGAGCACGACTGCGAACACACAGCCCCCCACCAGATGGCGGGTGGTGAGGGTAATAGTGCGCGCCTGTGCGAGGCGCTGATGGACTAAAATGATCTGCAAAATGTCTTCTCCCAGCCCAGCTACGGCACCTACCTTGAAACGACCCTCCCCGGGGCATAGCGCCACGGTGATGGAATATTTGCGGGGCGACGCGCAAGCCCAGGCCCTGTTGCCCACGGCGACGCGCTACCTGGATCTCCAAGACGATATCCGCCAGCTGGACCACGGCGGACTGCTCAAGGACTCAAATATCTGTCAGTTCACAGACGGAACCCTGATTCTCGGTGTAAAGACTCCCTCCATTGCAAGCAAACTGCGCCAAACTCTGCCCCGATTGTGCGAAGGTTTATTGGGTCGGGGATGGAAGGTTAACGCAATTCAGCTTCGAGTTCAACCAGGCACTTTTCAAGAAAAATCAAATGCTTGGAGCGTTCAGAAGGGGCCCAAAGGGGTGCCTGCAGAGGCTTTGACCCACTGGCGGGAACTCATTTTGACGATGGAAGACTCGCCCCTGAAGGATGCAATTTCGGCACTTATTGCGCACCAACGAGCCGCGTAGGTATACGCCGCAGAGGCAACGGCAAGCGCAAGATCAAGCATCCATGGGCCGCAATGCGGGCCTTAGGCGGGCGCGAAAACCTCTTCCCAGTCCCGCGTGAAAGCGGGTGGGGCACTGGCTTCATCCTCAAAGGTCACAAGTTCCCACGCGCTCTCGTCGGCGAGAAACTTGCGGATCAGGGCATTGTTCAGGCCATGACCCGAACGAAAGGCCGCGTACGATCCGATCAGGGGATGCCCGAGCACGTACAGGTCGCCGACCGCATCCAGCGCCTTGTGCTTGACGAACTCGTCTTCGTAGCGCAGTCCGTCGTGGTTCAGGATCCGGTACTCGTCGAGCAAAATCGCGTTGTCGAAACTGCCACCCCGGCCGAGTCCCGAGGAACGCAGGTTCTCTGCGTCCTGCATGAAACCGAAGGTGCGTGCGCGGGCGACGTCCTTCACATAAGACACCTTTGCAAAGTCGATGTCGGCGAACTGGCCCGTCGCATCGATGGCGGGATGGTCGAAATCGATCGTAAAGCGCAGCCTGAAGCCAAAGAAGGGCTCAAGACGGGCCCATTTCTCACCGCTCGGGCCGGATTGCCGGACTTCCACCGGACTCTTGACCCGGATGAAGCGCTTTGCGGCCGCCTGCTGTTCGATTCCCGCCGATTGCAAAAGGAACACGAACGTTCCCGCGCTGCCATCCATGATGGGTATTTCCTCTGCCGTGACATCGACGTAAAGGTTGTCGATGCCAAGCCCCGCGCAGGCCGACATCAGGTGCTCGATCGTCGAGACCCGCACGTCACCGCGCTGCAGGGTCGTTGCCATGCGCGTGCCGCCGACCGCGTCCGGCCGTACGGGGAAGTCGAGCGGTTCGGCCAGATCGGTACGCCGAAAGATGATGCCCGTGTCCGGTGCGGCCGGGCGTAGCGTGAGTTCCACCTTGGTTCCCGAATGCAGGCCAATCCCGGTGGTGCGCACGATTTGTTTGATGGAACGCTGTTTGACCATATTTGTTATTGTTAGGTCCTTGATTTTATTGAATTCTATCACTTCCAGCAGCGCACTGCAGCATTTTCAGGCGCGATCCTGTCAGAAGTTGTCACAGCCTGATTCCGGACCGGTCTAGACTCTCTCGCCGGACCCTGTTCTGGGGCGCTGTTCTGCGAGCCACAAACAATAACCACTCAGCTGCCTGCAACGGGAAAATTCCGCTGTATATCCAAGAACTTGCATGCGCTTAGCGTCGCGCCACTTGCATATACTGCGGGTCGACGAACGCCGGTGAAAGACTATTCCGGTTGTGCCAGGAAGGCGTGCAGGTTCTCCGCTTGCAGATCGCGGTTGGCGATGCAGACGTCGGCTGCGGCCAATGCCTGGGCCACAACGTGAGCGCCGGCCAGGGCGCGCCGTGCAGCGTCGGAGTAGAAATTCTCATAGTCGCGCCGGGGGCCGTTCTCGCACAATCCGGCACCCAGGCCTGCGAGCCAGGCCGGTCCACCCTCGGGTATGCGTTTCGCAAGCGCGTCATAGTGATCGGCCGCAAACCGCAGCACCGCCGGAACCGAGACCGGATCCGAGCCGGCCGCCACGTAGACCGCCCATGCATCGCGGGCATCGATCCGGTCTGACAGGACGAGCGAGAGCGCCTGATCGAGCAATTGCGGATCGCGAAAGGCCCCGAGCGCCTGGTAGAGGTCACGGCGGTCGCGGCCGACGGCCCGGTCAGCTGCGGCCAGATAGCCCTCGAAGAGATCGCTTGACCCGAAATGCGCAGCCGTCACGAGGATTGGGCGCAGCATCGAGCCAAGCGGCACCTTGCCGGCCAGCCAGTCGCGTGCGAGCTTGTCGGCCTGGGAGCGCAAGAGCGGATCCGCGCCGCGGTCGGCCACCACGGGCAGAAGCTCGGCACGCAGGAGGGCGTCGACCTCGCGCTCCCCGGGCTTGCCGAGCCAGCCCAGCGCCTGGGCACGTTGGCCGAACTCCGCGCGGACGTAGCGCGCAAATCCCACGCGGTCCTCGGCCGACCCCAGAGACGCCGGAGGAACGTCCTCGAGAAGCGCGAGCGCAGCCGAGACCACGGGCGGCTGGCGGTTCCCGGCAAAGCGGGCGGCCATCCTCAGGGCGCGGTCGATCGGCAGGTCCCGCGCCGCGGCGAGAATGCGCGTGTCGCCGATCACGGCCACCGCTTCGTCGGGCAAGAGTGGGGCGCCGTCCAGCCGGGCAGGCAGCGGGTCCCGCAGGACGGGCACCACGTAGCTGGTCCCGTCGCGATTCGCGATCACCCACTCCGGGCAACTTTCGCCCTCAGGCAGTTGCATCACCTGGCGCGATTCGCGCACGACGACACACTGCTCGCCGAAATCGCCGCCCTCGCCGTACTGGAAGCAGGCCGGGAACATCCAGGGCCCGGCTGCGGGGGTCGAGGCGCCGGCATCGGATGCAATCACGTGACTGAGCGGCGCATAGCGCTGCTGCACGAGTTCCAGGCGCGGTGTGCCCTTGCCCGCGCCAGGACAGGCGAGCGTCACGTCCAGTTCGGGCACGCCAGGCCGCTCGACCATCGCTTGATAGACGCCTGTGAGCGCAGCCGTATCCGCGGGCATCTCGGCAATGAGGGCGGCGAGCAGATCATCGCTGCGGGAGGCGCCCTGTGCTGTCGCGGCCAGATAACGCTGCACCCCTGCCCGAAAGTGATCCTCGCCCATCCAGGTCTCAAGCATGCGCATCAAGGCCGCCGCCTTCTCGGTGGTCAGGCGGTCGAACACCAGGGGGAGGTCATCAGGTCCATCGATGGGCACTCGCAGCGCGTGGCTGCCGACCAGCCGGTCGACGAACACCGCCTCCTGGCGGTGCCGGTCGAGCGCCAGGCGCGTTAGCCATTCGGGATCGAAGCGCTGGCTCAGCTTGCTTGCGAGCCAACTCGTGATGCCCTCATTCAGCCAGCGATCATCCCACCACTGGAGCGCCACCCGGTCTCCGATCCACTGCTGCGCCAGCGCCTTGGCGGCCACGCCGACGTAGGTCTTCTGGAATTCGCTCCCCTCCTGATCCGGCTTGGCGAGAAGGAGGTCGGCTTGTAAGGCAACAAGGCCCGGACCCTGGCTCGAGTGAAATCCGCTCGTCACGGGTACTGCGAGCACGTCGAGCTTGTCGAATGGGTAGGACTCGGACAGGTAGTCCTCGAGGTTCTCGACCAAGCGCGGCGTTGCGCGCTGCGCAAAACGACTTTCGGTCGCGCGCCCGCGCGGCGCGAGATAGCGGATCGGCACACCCTTGCGGCCAGCGTGCACGCCATCGACGATGTCAAAGGGGCCCACGGCAAAGCCCACCTGATAGCTTGGCACGGGGCCCGTCGCTGCGAAGCGCACGCGCTTCATGTTGCCTGGCTGGGGATCCTCGCCCAGCGCCGGCATGTTGGAGACCGCCGTATCGCCGATCGGGACATCGAGCGTGATCTTCCAGGGCGTCTTCCAGCCCGGTTCATCAAAGCACGGAAATACGCGGCGTGCGGCACTCGGTTCGAACTGCGTGAAGACGTACCAATCATCGCCTTCGCGGACCCGAAAGGCGCCCGCACTATCGATGCGCTCGAAGCTGCCCTCGTAGTCGATGATCAGCGTGGCGCGTCCGGGCTGCACTCCCTGCGGCAGGCGGATCCCGACAAAATCATGGCTCGTGACCACAACGCGTGCGGCAATGGTTCGGGTGCCGACCACGAGGACCACCTTCTTTAGCTCAAGCCGCTGCGCGTTCAGCCAGAAGAAACTGGTGGCCTCGGCGAGTTCCAGGCTGATGGACATGCGGCCCTGCAGCCGGTCCTGCGCGGGATTGACCGCGAGTTCGACCTCGTAGGCCAAAGGCCGGAGCGCCTCACCCAGGCGCAGCGCTGGCGGCTGGGGATTCGGGGCTGCCCAGGCGAGATCTGCCAGCCCGCAGAGCAAAATAGCCAAAACACGAAGCGGTGCGCGCATCATCGGCATGTCCAAAAGACGCAAAGGGCCTGATTTTAACCGGTTGGGCCCTGCGCCCCTCGGAGCCTGCCGCCAAGGGGTCAGCTACAGCAACGCAAGCTCGTGCACGGCATGCCGCGCGCACCCGCTGTCGCCGTGAGCGGATGCGCGCTGGTTTTCAGTCTGCCTGCTTGCGCAGGAATGCCGGGATCTCGAGCCGGTCCATGCCGCTCTCCTCCAACGCCGAGACGCGCGCCGCGGCACTTTCGCGCGAGCTGCGCCAGACCGCCGGGGTCTCCAGTTCGCCGTAGTTCACCGTGCCCGGGAGCGGGGCACCCGCAGGCATGCCAAGCATCGCGTTGTCCGTGCCCGTCTTCAGAAGACTTGCGCTCTGGTGCACCGGCGTGCTGCTTTGGACCAGCTGGGGACGCTGCTTGATGCGCCCAAGTCCCGTTGCCACAACCGTGACACGCAGCTCGTCGCCCATTGTCTCGTCGTAGACCGCCCCGAAGATGACCGTCGCGTCCTCGGCGGCGAAGGCGCGGATCGTCTCCATGACCGTCTTGGTTTCGCGCAACTTCAGGCTGCGGCTCGCCGAGATGTTCACCAGCACACCGCGCGCCCCCGACAGATCCACCCCCTCGAGCAGAGGGCTCGTCACGGCCTGCTCGGCGGCGAGCCGTGCGCGGTCGATGCCGGCTGCCTTGGCCGTGCCCATCATCGCCTTGCCCTGCTCGGACATGACAGTCTTCACATCCTCGAAATCGACGTTGATGAGGCCGTCGACCTTGATGATCTCGGCGATCCCGGCCACGGCATTGTGGAGCACGTCGTCAGCGGTCTTGAAACACGCGTCCATCTCCGCATCCTCGCCCATCACCTCCTCGAGCTTCTCGTTTAAGACCACGATGAGCGAGTCGACATGGGTGCTAAGGAGTTCGAGGCCCTCCTCGGCGACCCGCATCTTCTTGGTGCCCTCGAATCCGAACGGCTTCGACACCACGCCGACCGTCAGGATGCCAAGCTCCTTGGCCACTTGGGCCACGATCGGTGCTGCCCCCGTGCCGGTGCCACCCCCCATGCCGGCGGTGATGAACAC
>PLEY01000045.1 GCA_003136595.1 Burkholderiales bacterium | reverse complement strand
TCGAGAATTGAGCTCGAGAATTGAGGTCGAGATACGCGCCGGTTCTTTCGACCTTGCGACGATTGGTTATCACTGTGCAAAGTCCGTTGCGGAAGCTGCCTCGGTCCATGGCCGCAGGTCGCGGCTGCAGCGAGGTAGGGTGCTGTGTGACGCGTCCCGGAGCGCAAGCTCTTGGGGCGGTCGGTGCAGCATGCAGTCCGTGTAGCGCGCGCTCCTCCTGGATGTCCCCGACCTGCCCGTCGGCGTGATCTAGAATTCAGCCCAATCGTCAGCAGCCCCCGGTGTGGCCTTGGGAGCGGCGGCATCCGCTGCGGCCGGTCCCTTGGCCCGCATGCGGGAAGCCGGCAGACGGGCCACATTCTTAGCCCGGTTCTTGCCGCGCCGCTCGACGCTCGGCTGTCCGGTTGATTTCGGCGCCGATCCTGCCGGGCTTGGGCGCGCGCTCCGGGTCCCACGCTCAGTGTCCGGCAGCGACGCCGGTGATGGCTTCTGCATGGCGGGGCCAACGCCCTGCGGGCTCGCCACCTGGATCGCCGTGCCCGCGCGCCGGCTGGTCTCGAACGCCGCGACGCCGGGAAGACCGGCCCGCCCGCCCGGGACCGCCTCGGTCTTAAAGACCGCCACCGATTGCGCCAATGCCTCGGCCTGCTGCTGCATCGATGCCGCGGCCGCAGCAGCCTCCTCGACCAGGGCGGCATTCTGGTGCGTCGTCTGATCCATCTGCGTGATCGCCCGATTCACCTGCTCGATGCCTGAACTTTGCTCGCCGGACGCCGCTGCGATCTGGGCGATGATGTCGGTGACGCGCTTTACCGCCTGCTCGATATCCTCCATCGTCGCTCCCGCGACGTCGACCAGCTTCGTGCCGGACTGGACCTTCGCCACCGAGTCGCCAATCAGGCCCTTGATCTCCTTGGCGGCCGCTGCGCTGCGCTGGGCCAGACTGCGCACTTCGGTCGCGACGACCGCGAATCCCCGACCCTGATCTCCGGCACGGGCCGCCTCGACGGCCGCGTTCAGGGCGAGGATATTGGTCTGGAAGGCTATGCCATCGATAACGCTGATGATCTCGACAATCTTCTTCGAGCTCTCGTTGATCGAATTCATGGTGGCGACCACTTCGTGGACCACCCCGCCGCCCTTGCGAGCGACCTCGGAGGCGCCAATCGCCAGCTGATTCGCCTCCCGGGCACTCGCCGCATTCTGGCGCACGGTGGCGGTGAGTTGCTCCATCGCGCTGGCTGTCTCCTCCAGGCTCGCGGCCTGCTGCTCGGTCCGGCCAGAGAGGTCCACGTTGCCCGCAGCGATCTCGCGGGCCGCCATGTTCAGAGTCTCGGTGCCGCTGCGGATCTGTCCGACGATTGCTGCGAGCTGCTCGACCGTGCGGTTGCTGTCGTCCTTGAGCTGCCCGAATGTGCCGCGATACTCGCTGGTGATCTCCTCGGTGAGGTCACCCCGCGCGATGGCCGAGAGCACGCGCGCCACTTCATTGAGCCCCGTATGGCTGACTTCCATGAGCCGGTTCAGGCCGTCGACCATCCTGCGGAAGTCGTGCTCGTAACGCTCGGCCGAGCCGCGTGCCGCGAAGTCGCCCGCAAGCGCCGCCTCAACGAGCTTCACCACTTCCTCGTTGATCGCGGCGAAACTCGCCTTGACCTCGTCCATGGCCGCGCTGACTTCGGCCTTCTCGCCAGGCAACCGGTCCATCCGCGCCGAGAAGTCACCGCGCGCATAGCTCTTCACGACTTCGACGACGCGCGCGTTCATGTTGATGTGGGCCGCAGCGACGTCGTTCATGGTCCCGGCCATGACCCCGTAGACACCGGGCAGTCCATCCTGCGGGATCCGATAGCTGGTCTGGCCAAGGTCGTGCTGGCGCGCCATTTCCGTCTGCGCGTCGACGAATCTCTGCAGACTCGCCTGCATGATTCCCATCGAGCGTAGCAGCTGGCCGGCCTCGTCTTCGGAGCGCGCCTCGCTGCGCGTGTCGAGGCGTCCGTCGGCAATCGCCTCGGCGGTCAGGAGGGCGCGGCGCAGTGGTCGCGAAATCGAGCGCCCGATAGCGACGAACACGAGGCTCGTGGCACCCATCAGCACGAGGGTCGCGAGAGCGAAGCCGAGTGCATCCGAGCGCGCGGCCGCATCGACATCGTCCGTATAGATTCCCGTCGATGCCACGAGGTGCCAGGGCTCAAAGCACTTGGTGAAGGTCAGCTTGGGATATTGCGGTGAGTCGGCCGCAGCGCCCGGCTTGACCGTCGCGTAACGCACAAAGCCGCCCTCAGGACTTTGGTGCGCCGCCGCGGCGATCTGGGTCAGCGTCGTCGCACTCGCGATCGTGCCCAGCGGCGCGCCCACCAGTTCCTGCCGGAAGGGATGCATGACCACCACGCCGGTCTCACTGTCGCTCAGCATGAAATAGTTGTTACCGTCATAGCGCAGTTTCGACACGAGGGCGTAGGCGGCGGCGCGCGCCTGTTGCTCGTCGAGTTGTCCTGCCTGCTGTTGCGCGTGGAAGGCCTCCAGGATGCCCATGACCGTCTCGACCTCGTGGCGCAAGGCAGCCTCTTTTTCCTGCATCATGGCGTGGCGCTTGCCAAGTATCGCCAGTGCGGCGATCACGCAGATGCTCACCAGCACGATGCCGAGTGCCAGAGCGAGCTTCTTGGCAATGGGCAAGTCATTGAATCTAAACATTTCATTCCTTTCCTTCGGGCGCGCGGACTCGCCCTTCCTCCCGGCTTATCGGAGGCGAGCGGAAATTCTTGATGTTTGCCTCTCCACTCGCCAGGCGCGCTTTTCAAGCGCCCCTTTTTGTAGCACCCATCAGCCGTGCGCGATGCTTCCCTTAAATTTCCCTTTAATTTCCCTTTAAGATACGGGCCAGCCGACGTCGCGACGCGCTGCTCCCGGACACGGCAGGATCGAGGCGCAGCGGAGCGAGTGCGGATGGCAGAAACGATAAGGACGACTTGGACACACTCCCCTACGCCCCGATCCCGCCCGAGCGGCCTGATGTCTGGGCGCCGCCGGTCGCTGCCGCCGACCCGCGCCGGCTGTGCACGGACTGCGGTATCTCGCGCTCGAGCGCACCCAAGCGCTGTGCCAGCGCCTGCCAGTTCATACAACCTGATTACCCGGCACTCGAGGCCCGCGTACACGGTCGGGCACGCGACCCCGCGCGACCCGATGAGATTTTTTTCGGGCCGCTCCGCGAGATGTTGCGGGCACGCCTTGACCCACCCCGTCCGGGTGCGCAGTGGACCGGGATCACCACACGTCTTGGAGAGCGACTCCTTGAGACCGGAGCGGTCGACGCGGTCCTCACCATGGCGCCGGACCCCGAGGACTCGTGGCGGCCGATGCCGGTGCTCGTCACGAAGGCAGAGGGTATGGCCGCCTGCCGCGGTATGCGCATGGGCTATGCTCCCCTGCTTGCCCTGCTTGAGCCCGCGCGCAGCCAGGGGTATCGGCGGCTGGCGGTGATCGGCATCCCATGCCAGGTCTACGCCCTGCGGGCGCTCGAGGCCGAACTGGGCTTTGATGCCCTGTACGTGATCGGCACACCCTGCTCGGACAACACGACCACCAAACGCTTTCACGAGTTCCTCGAACTCCTGTCCGAGGACCCGGCCTCGATCACCTATCTCGAGTTCCGCGCCGACTACCACGTGGAGCTGCGCTTTCGGGATGGACGGAAGAAGGCGATTCCGTTCCTGCAGCTGCCCCTCTCGAAGCTTCCCGCCGATTTCTTCCCGCTCACCTGCCGCACGTGCGTGGACTACACCAATGTCCTGTCGGACATCACCGTGGGCTACATGGGCGGCGAGGGCGAGCAGTGGCTCCTGGTGCGCAACCAGCGCGGTGCCGAGCTGCTCGCGCTTCTGGGTGACGAGCTGCATGGCTCGGCGCCGGGCAGCGCGGGTAAGCGTGCCGGCCCCGTGCGCGGATTCCTGGCCAATGTCGAGCGCGCCGCGGGTGGCCTGCCGCTACGTCGCATGCCCGGCTGGCTGCGTCCCATCGTCGGATGGCTGATGCCCAGGGTCGGCCCACGCGGCCTCGAATTCGCCCGGGCGCGCGTCGAGATGAAGGCGCTTGAGACCGTCGTCCACCTGCGCCGCGAGGAACCCAGGCGCATGAAAACCATGGTCCCCGAGCACGTCTGGGCGATCGTCAAGCCCTACGGCGTCGCCGCACGTCCCGGCGAGCGAGAGGCCCCAGAAAAAGGTCCCTGAAATCGCAAGGAATGCTTCCTAGGATGTCCGAAAGCCCCTCAGGGCCCAGGCGTTGTTTCGCTGCTCGGATCGTTGGGTAGCCGAAACAGCCAGGCGTCGATCTGGGTCTGGTCCATGGTAAGGGCGAGTTCTACCTCGCCCGACTCGGATAGTCCGCCAGACAGGGCCAGTGCAAACACGACGGTCTGGATGCTGTGCCCGTCGAACGTGCGCGGCGGCGCCGTGCGCAGGTAGCGGAACTGTTCGATGCTGCCAAGGCGGCGCCGCAACTGCACGAGGCGCGCGGCAAGCTGCGTTACAGAGAACTCGGCCCGCGCGCGTTCGTCAAAAAGGGCGTAGAGGCCCGGCGCATCGCCGCGGTTATAAAGCTCGACAAGGCGCACCATGAGCCGATGCGCAGGCGTTGCAGAAGCCCTCTGCGCTGCCGTGGAGTCAGCGCCCGCCTGGGCAGGCGCCGCCAAGGACGCCAGAAGCGCACCTGCCGCGAGAAGGAGCGCAGCGGCAAGCGCTGTCCGCTGCGCGTGACGATCAATTGCCGGCACTGTGGGAACCCCAGTCGATCCGGGTAGCTTTGGGAGGCGAGGAGGCCGAGGAGGCCGAGGAGGCCGAGCGGGCCGAGGGGTCCGAGAGGACCGAGAAGCCCGCAGGTTCCGAGGCCACCCGCATCCATCCGAATCGAGCGAGCGCGACCCAGAACACCTGGTGCATCATCGGACGCGTCGCGTGCCCGCAGACGCGAGCTGGGCTGGCGCTCTCGACGCGGGCCCCGCGCCTCGCCGCGGCCGTAACCGACGGCGGGACACGCAGGACCTTGCGTTCGCGAGGGGCGCGGTGGTGAGGCGTGCGGTGGTGAGGCGTGCGGCAGCGCGTGATCCCGCTATGCCCCCGCCGGCGTGACGGGCACGGCCTGAGCGCAGAAGGAACCTTGCGGCGCAGGCGGAGTGTCGACGGTTCGTCCTCCTTAGCGATGCACATGCGGGGGCTCGTCCGGAGGCGCCACGAGCACGTCCTGCTCCGGCGCGTTCATGAAAAGGATGTGCAGTTCGCGCTGTGGCGTGAAATCCCGCAGCTGCACCGTCAGGGTGCGGCTGTCGAGCGGCTCGGGCGTTGCCGGGAAGCACAGCGCGACCAGTTCGGCCGGATCGGTCTTGTGCAGACGCAGCGTGAAATCACGAATCGGACCCTGCCAGGTATTGGCCGAGGTGAGAATATAGTCCACGACGGTTCCAGGCATGGCGTGGGTGCCGGCGCTCACGTAGACACCGTGGCTGGGTAGCGCACGCCAGGCCGCAACGGTCGCGTCGTCCGCGCAGAATTCCTCGCGCAGGACAGATTCGTCGCTGACATAGCCGATCGAGCCCCCCGACGCAAAGGGCCGATACTCATGCACGACCTCGAGTGGGCGGCTCGCAGGAAAATGCATCAACCAGAGATAGCTGAGCTCGACCTCCCAGACCGGATAGGGCAGTTCGTCACCGGGTGCATCCTTGTTCAAGAGCAGGCCTCGGCGCAGCAACGTCCTGACCTGTTCCGGCGACAGGCGCGCGGGGGCGATGAAGCCCGGTGCTTCGCGAAAGGGTGAGTCCATGGGATAAAAGGCAATCTGGGTATTGGTGAGGCCTGCCGAGCGCAACACGCGGGTGACATCGCGACAGGCCCTCTGACCGTGCGCCCTGCTGCAGTCGAGCGCCTTCACCAGGGTCCGATAGCCAAGCGGCTGTCCATTGGCGTGAATCTGGAAGTCCTGGGGCTCTCCCGCCCACGCAAAGGAGGGTCGCCGGGCGCTGTAGCGGGGCAGCGGAAACAGGACCGGCAGCGTGAGCTCGCGCCCCGTGGTGTTCACGAATGTCAGTGCCACGCGCACCCGCTCCGGGGATACGTCCAGCACTTCGCGCTCCATGCGTACCTGCTCGGTCCTGGAGAAGTTCACGACCCCACCCAAGCCGAGCTGGACATAGCCGTCGTCGGCATGGGCTGTACCGAAACCAAGTGCGCCCGCGAGACAGCCCGCCAGAGCGGCTGCGCGAGCGACCCACGCAAAGCGTGAGCGGGCGGAACGGCTTTGCGCTTGGCGCCGCTCTCCGAACATCAGGGATCCTCGCTGCGAGGGGCACGCTTGCGCGCAAAGAAGAACCACACCGCAACACCCACCAGCGCCACGCCAATGAGAAGGCAGGGAAGTGCGATCAGGAAGGTCATGCCAAACTTCGAGCTGGGACTCCCCAACCCCGACAAAATGAGCAAACCGCCGCAGGCCGACATGGCAAGGCCGGCCAGCCCGGCGATGGCCATGATGATGCCGAGAACAACGGTACCCAGGTTCATGGCTTTCTCCCGGTTGCGACGCCCGGTCGCCACCATGAGCCAAGGATGGCGAGGCCAGCCAGCGTCGGTGCCCAGAAAGAGCCCATGCTGCCGGCCCGGCCAGATGGACCAGCGAGGAAGCTGAGGCCACCAACCCGCGTAATGCAAAATTCCAAAGACCAGGCACTGCGGCCCATCCCCGCCGGAAACTGCGCTGCGGTCATTGTGGACTCCCATCCGGGTGGATCGGCACCACGCGTCGCACGCCTTGGCCGAAAGCCGCGTCAACCTCAGCGCGCCGCGCGCGGAGTTCGGCCACCCGAGCGTCGCGGTAGAGCAGATTGAACGCCTCGAAGGGGATGAGCCGGCCGTCCGGCTGCACCAGGTGCACGCACGACTTCTTCATGGCGCGCACATCGAAATTGACCGCGTCCATGAACGCCATGATCAGCACGCGGAACACATTCTGGTAGGTGATCTCCTCAGGTGCGGCGACGTGGGGCAGGCAGCACATCAGGCTCGCGAGGCCATGGGCCTGCTGCTTGGGTCCAAGTGCCGTCGAGAACAGGCCGAACACTTCGCGTTTGAGCGCGGGATCCGATTCGAACACGATGGTATTGCGCGGCCCGGCGAGGAGCACATCGGAGCCGATGTAGCGTGTCAGCGGCACGATGCCCGCCCCGGTCTTTAGCGCATAGCCCATCGCCAGTGCGTCGGGATTGCACGGCACCGGGATGATGTCGGCGGCCTGAAACAGCCGCGACTGTTCGAGGACCTTCTCGCGCACCTCGGTCAGCGTCAGTCGTTGCCCGGTGACGCTTAGCCCCTGTGTGCGGCCGGCAAACTGGACCGGCTGCAAGGTCACGCCGCGCACCGCCGACTGGCACGCGGCGAACTCGAGCACCGCACCGATCTCCTGGTCGTTGATGCCCCGCGCGACGGTCATGACGAGCGTCGTCGAGACGCCCGCAGCATTGAGGTTTGCGACGGCACGCTCGCGGATCTGGCGCAGGTCGGCACCCCGCAGGGCGAGCAGCGCCCCCCGATCGAAAGAGTCGAACTGCAGATAGACCTCGAAACCCGGGCCAAGGTCGGCGAGGCGCTGAGCGAAGCCGGCCTCGTTGGCGATGCGCACCCCGTTCGTGTTGAGCATGAGATGACGGATCGGACGGCGCCGGGCTGCGGCTATGATCGCGAAGAAGTCCGGATGGGTGGTCGGCTCGCCACCCGAGATCTGTACCACGTCGGGCTCCCCCTCGTTGGCGACCAGCGCATCGAGCATGCGCTCGATGGTCGCCAGGGAACGATACTCGCTCCGCGACGGCCCGGAATCCGCATAGCACACCGGGCACGACAGGTCGCAGTGGTCGGTGACTTCCAGGATCGTCAGACAGGAATGCTGCATGTGATCCGGACACAGACCACAGTCATACGGGCAGCCCCACTCCATGGCGGTATTGAAGCGCAACGGCATCTCGGGCGGCTTGATGTAGGTCTCACGGGCCGCCCGCCAGTAGCGGGCATCGGTGGCGACCAGCACCTTGCTTGGCCCGTGCTCGCGACACCACTTGTGCAGCCACACGCGCTCGTCCTGGATCACAAGCTTGCCCTCGATGCGGCGCAGGCAGTGTTCGCACAGGGAGGTGACCTGGTCGTAGTAAAGATAGGGCCGGCTCTTAGGCATGGATACTCCTCCAGGACTGCTCGTGCAGACGGAACCTCAACAGGGCGAGAGAGCCAAGCAGCCCGAGACAAGAGGCCCACTGGATCGCCGATAGGCCAGCATAGAGCGCGACGGGCAGCGTGCCCGTAGCCGCCGGGCCGAAGGGGGGCTTTAGGAACTCCAGGCCAAAGCGCAGCGCGCAATAGCCGGCGAGAAACGCCGCAAAACGGGCGCCCGGATGGCCGCGTAAGACAGGGCTCGTCCAGACGCCTGCGACCAGCACGGCGACGAGGATGATTTCATAGAGCGCGGTGGGATGGCGTCCGATGCCATCACCATAGTCCCAGGCCCATGGCAGCATCGTCGCATTCCCGTAAGTCAGGTCCCATGTGCCCGAGAGCTGACAGCCGATCCGCCCGAGGATGAGGCCCACGGCAATCGCCGGCACCCAGAGATCTCCCGTCGAGCCGCTCCAGCCGATCAGCTTCTTTGCGCCCTCGACGCCCACTGTTCCGCCAAGCAGCCCCCCCACCATCGACTTGCCAGCCAGCCAGAGCCTCGGGTCGGACTGCTCCATGAGACTGGGCAGGTGCTCGAGCACATGCAGGCCCTTGCTCCCCAAGGCCGCCCCGGCCAGGGCAGCAGCCAGGATGAAAAAGCGTTCCTGCCAATGGGTGCGCACCGCATGGCGCCGCGCCATGGCCCAGTAGATGCGAGCCCCAACGAAGTAGGCGCACATTTCCATGATCAGGTGGGCGGAACTCCCGCTCAGGGAATGCATTGCGCGTGGCCCGTCGGCATCAGGGGAGCATCTCGGAGCGGCTTGGGGTGAACCATGGCAGATTCGGCATCAAGTCCATGCAAAAGGAGGCAGCCGGAAGCAGGCCGTCCGCCACATCGCAGACGCGCGCCGCACCCCGCTCGCGGGCTGGGGCGCCACGTAGGCGGGGGCCGACTCGCGAGGCGATTATCGCCGAGGGACCAAGCGCCGTGTCGCCCGATTCCGCCGATTGTGACAGTGGCAATGCGCGAGACCCAGGGTGCCGCCGGCCGCTACGCTCGCGCCTTAGCCGAGGCGCGCTGCGCCGCGCACGCCGGAATCATCGCCGTGCTGGTGGCGCAACAGACGCGTGCGCACGGATCCAGAGAAGACATGCCGTGCCCAGCGCCTCGGTACCTCTTCATACAGCACGGCGAGATTCGACAGGCCGCCACCGAGCACGATGGCGTGCGGATCGAGGATGTTGATGACGCCTGCGAGTGACTTCGCGAGGTTCTCGAGGTAGCGCGCGAACACGCGCCCGGCCGTCTCCTCGCCGCGCGCGGCGGCGGCCGCGATCTCTGCGGGGGGGCAGTCCCGGCCACCGGCTGCGCGGTGACGCAACGCCAGTCCGGGTCCTGACAGGTAAGTCTCGATGCAACCCTGGCGCCCGCAATAACACGGCGGCGCGGGGAGATCTTCCGGGTCGGGGTCTGGCAGGGGATTGTGCCCCCACTCGCCGCCGATGTGGTTGGCGCCGCCCAGGAGCGTGCCGTCCACCACGATGCCGCCCCCGACTCCCGTGCCAAGAATCACACCAAACACCACCGGCGCACCGCGCCCGGCGCCATCGGTGGCCTCGGACAGGGCGAAGCAGTTGGCGTCATTGGCCACCACCACCGGGCGACCGAGCCGCGCTTCGATATCGGGCTTCAGCGGCATGCCGTTCAGGCACACTGAGTTGGCGTTACGCATCAGCCCGGTGTCGGGGTCGGGCGAGCCGGGTGTGCCGATACCGATCGAGCGGGCCGGTCCCGCCTCGCGTTCGGCCTCGGCGATGAGCGCCGCAACCAGGTCGAGGGTTGCCGCATAGTCGCCCTGCGGGGTCGAGCGGCGCGCCTGATACCGGACCTGGTCGCTGTCGTCGAGCACGACAATCGAGACCTTCGTGCCGCCGAGGTCGACGCCGATCCTCAAGAGCGCGTTCCTCGCGGCGGCGAGGCGACCCGGACTGAGCGGTGGACGCAGGAAGATGCCATCGGCGGCTCTCGAATCAAATATCCTGGTTAGTCGCGCGACGGTGGCTTCGCCCGGTAGCCGCCCTGCATCGCGAGCATCCAGCCGGGATATTCGGGCGGTAACTGGCTCACCTCGTCGAGACTCGCGACTTCAGCTGCGCTGAGCGTCACCTTGCTCGAGGCGAGGTTATCCTGCAGCTGCTCGGTGGTGCGGGCGCCGATGATGACCGTGGTCACGGCGGGCTTGGCGAGCAGCCAGGCGAGCGCCACCTGTGCGATCGAGACCCCATGCGCCTTGGCGATCGGGCGCATCGCCTCGACGCAGCGATAGGCACGGGGCTTGTCCACTACCGGGAAATCAAAACTCGCGCGGCGCGTACCCTCCGGCCCCTTGTCGTCGGGCTTGAACTTGCCGGTCAGAAAGCCTCCGGCGAGCGGGCTCCAGACCATGAGACCGAGCTTCTGGTCTGCGATGCAGGGCACCAACTCGCGCTCCAGGTCGCGGCCGGCGATCGTATAGTAGGCCTGGACGCTCTCAAAGCGCGTCCAGTTGCGCTCCTTGGCGATGGCGAGCGCCTTCATCACCTGCCAGGCCGCCATGTTGCACAGGCCCAGATAGCGCACCTTGCCCGAGCGCACCATGTCGTTCAACGCCGCGAGCGACTCCTCGAGCGGCGTGAGCGGATCGAAGCCATGCAGCTGGTACAGGTCGATGTGGTCGAGCTGCAGCCGTTTCAGGCTGGCGTCGAGTGCATTCATGAGGTGATAGCGCGACTGCCCACGGCCATTGGCCTGCTGCTCATGCATGATGCCGGTGGCCTTGGTGGCCACGACGAGCTCATCACGCGGCAGGCCCAGATCCTTCAGGCTCTGCCCCACGAGGGACTCGGATGCGCCAAACGAGTAGACGTTGGCCGTATCGATGAAATTGATACCGGCATCGAACGCCCGCTTCACCTGGTCGTTCACGGCATCCTGCTTGAGTCCCCCCATGGTGGCCCAGAAGCCGGCACCCCCATACGTCATTGTCCCCAGACACAGCTCGGATACATAAAGACCGGTCTGACCTAAAAGTCGGTAGCGCATGGATTCTCCTGGTGGCGGGGCTCAGATTCCCCGGCCGCGACGATCGCGCCGACGAGCGAACCAACCTTGCAATGATAGTGCGTTGGCGCTGTCTAGGTCCTGCCATCGGCTTCTGACAAGGCGCGGCGCCAGCGCGCCCGCAGCAGGAAGAGAATGACAGGCGCCCGGTAGCCGGGCACGGCGCAAGGGGGTTTGCTGGGTGTTCTGCGCGACTCCCGTCAGGCGAGGGGGTGGACAGGCACGGCCGGCTTGCGTTTTGCAGCCTTCCTGGCACGGCGCACGCGGGACGCGTTGTCCACGAGTTCGCGGCCCAGCTCACCCATACACTCGGCGACGGCATGATCCTCGGCCCGGCTGTCCTGAAACAGGGCATCGAGGTCGGTGCCCGCGACGGGTCTACGCAGGATCCGCGCATTCAGTCGGGTCAGCTGGGCAACGCCGCGCTCGTCCTGTGCATCGATCACGACCGCCACGGGCAGATCCGGATAGCGGGCGGCCACGATTCCGACCAGGAATTCGGCGTTCACCGGACCGGAACGCAACTCGATGAGCAGCGCGTCGGGCCGGTTTAGCGGCACGTTCAGATAGGCGAGCAGCTCGAGGGGGTCTGCGAACGAGACGTGCGACTCGCCATGGGCGAGCACAAGGCGCTGATGTTCGATCAGCTGCGCGGGCTCCGAGACCAGCAGCGCAATCAAGGCACGCGCACCGCGGGCCGTGCGCCGGGCTAAGGACGCGCGCGGTTTCAGGATCTCCATCGGTACAGGCAGGCGCAGGCGAAACACGCTACCGCGGCCCGGGCGCGATGCCACCGACAGCGTGCCCCCGAGCAGGCGCGCGAATTCGCGCCCGTTCCAAAGACCGATGCCGCTATTGCGGGTGCTCTGGCGCCCCTTCGCATCGTGCCCGCCGCGGAAAAAGGGCGTGAAGATCTTCTCGATCTGCTCCTTGGCAATCCCCGGACCCGTGTCCCAGACTTCGAGCGAGAACGCGCCCGCAGCGCGCCGGGCAGCGACCAACACGCCGCCCTCGCGCGTGTAGTTCAGGGCGTTCTGGACCAGATTCCACAGCACCCGCGCAAGCAGGATCTCGTCGGTCACGACCAGAAGTGGCGCGGGCTTGATCACGAGACGCAGGCCGCGCTGCTCGGCCAAGGGCCCGAATTCACTGCGCACCCGCTCGAACAGATCCTGGATCGAGACGGCACCAGGGTTCGGTCTGATCGACGCGCGCGAGAGCCGGATCGCATCAAACACCGTCTCGCTCATGCTCGCTATCTCGCGCAGGTTCAGATGCAGTTCCTCGAGCAGCTCCCGATCCTGGCCCGTGGTGTAGGCGCGTTTTAGCGATGCGAGACGCATGAGCGCCGCATTCAGCGGCTGCCGCAGATCGTGACAGAACGAGCCGATGATCTGTTCGTGGATCTCGTTGGCGCCCGGTGCGTAGTCCTCCGGGTCGGTGAGCGCCGGCGCCGGGATTGGACGATCGGCACTCATGGATAGTTCGTGGGACCCGGCAGGATTCCGCACTGCCCGGCCTTGATCGAGGCGGCCACGCGGGTCTTCACCCCCAGCTTGGCGTAGATGTGCTTGATGTGACTCTTCACCGTCGGGATGCCCAGAGCGAGTTCGCGCGCGATTTCCTTGTTCTGCTTGCCCGCGGCGATGAGCCGCATCACGGTGATCTCGCGATTGGTGAGCTGGATCGCGCCGGGGCTCGGAGCAGACTTGGCATAGACATATTCGGGAAAGTGCGATGCCCCGGCCAGGATCAGATACAGGGCCTGGGAAAACACTTCCGGAGAACTGGCCTTCGAGATGAAGCCCACCGCGCGTTCGGCGAACACCGCGTGAACCATGACCGGATCATCGCTCGCCGACACGATCGCAACGCGCGTGGTCGTCTGGGCGCGGATCTGCTTGAGCAGGGACAGGCCGCTTGCGCCCGGTATGGCCAGGTCGGCGAGTACGAGGTCAAATTCCTGTTTGCGCAGGGCATCAAGCGCGTCCTGAGCGCTGCCTGCAATCATGACTGAACTCTGGGGTGCAAGCCGGATGATCTCATCCCGTATGGCACGCGCGAAGAGCGGATGATCTTCGATGAGCAGTAATCGCATCGCTGTTGTGCTCAGTGTTCTGCCGATTCCCGAGTGGGGTTACCCGTCTCCACACTACCGTGCTTAGGGATGAATGATAAGCCTTCCAAAGGATGATTTGCTTCCCCTCCAGTGCCCTAAACGAAAAGGGGGGTAGCCGGGGCGGTCTGCGAACGGGATTTGTCCGCGCCCTCTCCGCCTCGATTCCCCTCCAGTTTCCCTTCCGTTTCCCTCCAGATTCTCCTCCCCTTCCCTCTTCCACTCCCCTGCCGTGCCCCTCGAACTCCCCTTCAGTGCCCCTTCAGTGCCCCTGCAGTGCGGCCAGGAAACGCGTCACAACGCTGCCATCGTGCAGCGCGCTCGCGAGGAATACAAGGGGCACACATAAACCCGAGCGCCAACGCCCCCGGGTTCGCTTCCGTACACTTGTCTAGGGCAGAGCCCGGTTCAGAGCCCCCGGGCTCCACTCGCGCATGCCAAAGCGGTATCACCTATGGAACCCAACAGGATTCGAGCGGTCTCCCACCTGATTGGTGAACCTTCCAGTTCTTCGAGCTCCGGGTTGAGAGGGCATTTTGCGGGACGTCGGGAAACCCA
This sequence comes from Burkholderiales bacterium, assembly GCA_003136595.1. Taxonomy (GTDB): domain Bacteria; phylum Pseudomonadota; class Gammaproteobacteria; order Burkholderiales; family Burkholderiaceae_D; genus BOG-994. The sequence goes on along the minus strand of PLEY01000045.1, from coordinate 38,159 downwards.
GGCACGGCAACCAGACCACGCTGAAAGTGGCCCTAAATGGCACTCCCTCAATGACGCTCCCTCAATGACGCTCCCTCAATGACACTCCCTCAATGACACTCCAATCCCGCGATGGTCCTTCGGTGGAGGGGGAGACTTTATCCACGCAAAGTACTCGATCTCGGACGATCCCGGACGTCGTTGAACAAGGAGGCGCGCGAGCCCCGTGAACTAACGCAGGAGGGTGACGGCCTTCTGCGGGCTCGCCGCGAAGGGGGCGTCGAGCGGTTCGGGGGGCGCGTCGGCCTTACGCTCCAAGGCCCGGGCGAGGGAGGGGTCACCTTGCTCCAGGTCGCGAAACACGGGCTGGCGATGGCGCAGTTCGGCGACCGTCCCGGTGTCGACGACCTTGCACTGCGCCATCAGCACGACACGGTCGAAATGGCGCAGCGCTGAGAGCCGATGGACTGAGGCCACCAGGCACACGTGTGGCAGGCCCGACCGCAGGCGCTCGAACACCCGGGCCTCGGTCGCCTGATCGAGCGCCGAGGTCGGCTCGTCAAGAAGCAGCACCTGTGCTTGCCCTGCTGCGAGCAGACCGCGTGCGAGCGCGAGCCGCTGACGCTGTCCACCTGAGAGATTGAATCCCCCTTCGACGATCGGTGTCGCAAGCCCGGCCGGCAGGGCAGCCACCACCTCGTCAAGGCAGCTCTGGTGGAGGGCACGTTCGATGGCCTCGGTGGGGTATGAGGCGCCAAAGGTCAGATTCTCAAGCAGGCTCGCCTCGAAGACTTCAGTCTCCTGGGGTACCAGCATCGCCAGCGCGTCCAGTCCCGAGTCCTCCGGGCAGCGGCGCCCGTCAACGCGCATCTCGCCCGCGTCGGGCCGATAGAGTCCAGCCAGAAGGCGCAGCAGCGTGCTCTTACCCGCTCCGCTTGGACCCACCAGCGCGACGCGCTCGCCGCTGCCCAGTTCAAGGTCGGCATGCAGCACCTTCGCAGGGGGCGGCGCCATGGGGGCCGTGCCGGGTTCATTGGCAGCGCCTGCGGGTGCGGCTGCACCGGGGCCGTAGCGAAACTCGAGGTGCGAAACCTCGATGCGCTTGAAGGGCGCCGCGGTCAGGGCCGGGGGACCGGGCCGCTCCGTTGCACTCCAGATGGGTGCGGCGCTCGCGACGTTCGCCTTGACCCCCGAGAAGCTCTGGAAATTCGATGCGAGCGCGCTGATCACGGCGGCCGACTGCTGTCCGTACTGGTAGACCATGAAGATCGAACCCAGCATGATCGTCGTGCCGGCGTCAGCCCCTCCTGGTGCAGCCGCGGCCAGAGCCTGCCAGGCTTGCAGCGCGACCAGGCCCCACACGAGGCCGATCGTCAGAAGATCCACGCTGCCCCACTTCGCCTCGTTGACCTCGATGCTGCGGCGCAGGGGCACGAAGGCCTCGACGAGCCTGTGCCCCACCAGCCGGCGCGCCGCCGATTCGAGCCTGAGCGCCATCACGGTTGAGATGTTGCGTGTGAAATCGAGCAGGCCGGCACTGTAGCGCCGGTCCGCATCGATCTCGAACACCGCAAGGCGCATCAGCACCCGGTCAAAGCGCACGATGACGCAGGCGATGAGAACGAACCCGGCGAAAGCGGCGAGCCCGGTGCGCCGGGACAGCAGGGACAGTGCCACCAGCGGCCCGATGATGTTGATGAGGTTCTGCAGATAGACGAACTGGCTTTGTGTAAAGTCGTATAGGGCATGTGTGGACTGCTGCACGCGCTGCGCAAGCTCGCTTGAATGATGCTGCTCGTGCCAGCCAAGCGGCGCGCGCAGCAGCTTTGCGTAGAGCGCATCGGACATGGCCGTACGGACCCGCAGACCGACGTTGCGCTCGAGGATGCGACCTGGTCCATGCAACATCCAGGCGATGACATTCACGACGATGATGGCGGCCACCAGCAGCCCCGCATGGCGCAGCTCCTTGACGTCGCCCGCCTGGATGGTGTTGATCGCTTCGCCGGCGAGCCACGGAACGGACAGCTTGATGACCTGCGAGAAGCCCAGCAGGAAGAGTGCGAGAAGATACTTCGCGCGCACGCCCTGCGCGTAGTGCCAGACCTGACGATAGAGTCCGATCAATGTCACGCTGGGGATCTGAGCAAACGCGGCGGAGGCACGGGGGGCTGTCATGGTATCGAATCTCGGATGCCGGCGCCCTCGTTCAGGAGCGCCGGCTGCGCGAAGCGGCTGGGGCCAGCGCAGAGCTTAGGCAATCCCGGGCGAACTGTACAGCGGTGGCCGGTGAGGTCGCTCGCCGCTCTACGGGTCGCCGGGCGCCGCAGCGGCGCGCGCGCAGCGTCTTGAAACGCCGGCCTGCGCAAGGGCCTTGCGCAACCTGTCCGCCGGCCTCCCCTGCCGCCGATTATGCTGAGAGTGCTGCACCGTGCTGCTGGAATGAGTTCCCAAAATTGAGTCCCCCGAACTGAATCTACTGAAGCGAGTTCCCCGAGGTGCCCATGAACCAAGCGCCCGAGTGTAGCGACTGCGAACGCCTGCGGCTCGCGCTCCTTTGGGCGCGACGCTGGATTGCAGACTACGACGAAAGACACCGGCGCCTGGGAATCGCCCGGCTACTGGGTGAAGCGAGCCTGAAGCAGTACGCGCGCCGGCGCGCGTACCTGCTACGGGCCGCCAACGCGGCGGGCGAGCCGCCGGGATACTTCGCCCAGCGCCACGGCTCGGCACAGGGATTTGTCGATCAGCGCTCGGCGTGCTACTGGCTCGCGCGCCGCGACCTTCCCGGGCTCATCGCCAGCGCGGAGGCGTGGCTCCAGGCGCGCCCTCCTTCACATCAGGACGAGACCTGGCCTGAAGGCGCGTCGCTCCATGCCCGGCTTGCCGAGCTTGTGAGCTTCGCCGGTCGACGGGGCGAGCGGGCCACAGCCCGCCCGCGGCGACTGCGGATCCGGCAGTTACCGCCCGACTGGCGCGCGACGCTCGCCCGGGCGCTGCCACCACCCCACCACCCGGCCTTCCTGGTGACGGCGCTCACCGGTTGCCGCCCCAAGGAACTCGCCGCAGGTGTGGAAGTCGACTGCCAACCCGACCGGACCGTGCCGCGCGCGCTGCGATTTCGGATTGCGGGTGCGAAGATCACCCGATACTCGGGCCAGCCGGAGCGGATCATCGAGATCGACATTCGGAGCGCACCCTCTGCCGCACTCGCTCAGACGCTGTGCGCCTTGGCGCCGGCCGCCCCGCATCCCTGGGTGGTTGCTGCCAACATACAAAGGCTGAACCGGGCCGTCAAGCGCACCGCTGCCAAACTATGGCCTGAGGCTCCGTCCGTCTCGCTCTACAGCCTTCGCTATCAGTTTGCCGACGAGATGCGGCGTGCCGGAGCCGACCGCCAGCTGCTCGCGGCGGCCATGGGCCATACCAGCGACAAGAGCCAGCGCGCCTACACCCGCGCCCGGCGTGCCCCGGGCATTGGCGCCCCGGACACGCCAGGACTCGGGGCTGTCGCAAGCCGGCCGGTGCGCGGGCGTACCCTGGAGGCACTCGAGCGGCTGGCGCGCGCCCTGGACAGAAGCCGTGAGAAGACCCGCGCTGAGCCCCCGCAAAAGGCCCGTTCGTCGCCGGAGCGCGACGCTCGTGATCGCTAGGCCCGGAGTCGAGCGCACAACTGTGCGCGATGCACGCACGTCCGCGCGCGACGCGCTGCCGCCTGCGGCAAAGGCGTTCATGCAGGGCGGCGCTGCAGGGCCGTCGGGCGTACTTGCCGCACGAAGCGGCCCAGCCGCGCGAGTTCGCCGGGGATGATGGGGCCAAGCCAAGGCTGGCCAAGCCTGTCGCGGGCGAGGTACTCGTCGAGCAGCATGGCGGTGGCCGAGCGATTGTCCCAAGAGGCGATGAGCCGCATCACCACCTCCGGACAGTGCGCGGCCAACTGGACCGGACGCACTTCCCGGGGCAGGCCCTCGAGCCAGTCATCGATGATCTGCCGGCGTACCCGTTGCTGATCGGAGAGGCGCGCCCGCAACGCACCGGGTGTGCCCAAGGGCGTGTAGGACTCGAACCACTCGTCCGGCTGGGCACCACGCGCATCCGGGTGCGGGTCTCTGCGCAGGGTTGTAGACATGGCCATGCTCCCGATAGAGGGCAGACCAGACCGCTTGGGTCTTGTCTGCGTGATCCGAACGACTCCATGCTAGAGCCTGCGAACCGCGCTGGATAGGATGCGCCCCTTGCATTTTGTATCGGCATGCAACGCGCCCGAGCCGCTCTGTCCGGGGCGAACTTCAAAGGCCGAGGAGATTTGTAACAAGTCCGCCGGCGTAGGGGATGCCCAGCGCCGAACGCGCGGATCCAGGATCCGGAGCGGGTGAGATATTGTGCGAAAATCATCCCTTTAGCCGGGCAAGCCCCCCGCCCGGTATGCCCGGCACTTCCCGTCCAGAGTTGCATGACCAGCACTTCTTTCCCCGTACCGCACCGCGGCATGATCACGATCTCGATCATGCTCGCAACCATCATGCAGACCCTGGACAGCACGATTGCCAATGTGGCGCTGCCGCACATGCAGGGGAGCTTCTCGGCCGCGAGCGATCAGATCACCTGGGTCCTGACCTCGTACATCGTGGCCGCTGCGATCGCCACGCCCTCGACCGGCTGGCTCGCGGCACGCTTTGGCCGCAAGAACCTGTTTCTTCTCGCCGTGCTCGGGTTCACCATCACCTCGGCCCTGTGCGGGCTCTCCGAATCGTTGTTCCAGATCGTCGCGGCGCGTCTCTTGCAGGGCATCTTCGGTGCCGCGCTCGTGCCCCTCTCGCAGGCCACCTTGCTCGACATCAACCCGCCCGGCCGGGCCGGCCCGGCGATGGCCGTGTGGGGCATGGGGGTGATGATCGGGCCGATCATCGGGCCGACCTTGGGCGGCTGGCTGACCGAGGATTACAACTGGCGCTGGGTGTTCTACATCAACCTGCCGATCGGCGCGGTGGCGTTCTTCGGGATTCTGACGTTCATGCGCGAGACCACCAAGACCTTCGAGGCGCGCTTCGATTTCTTCGGCTTCGCGACACTGAGCCTTGCAATCGGCATGCTCCAGCTATTTCTCGACCGGGGCGAGCAGAAGGACTGGTTCGGCTCGACGGAGATCTGCATCGAGGCCACAGGATCCTTCCTCGCGGCGGCGTTTTTCGTGGCCCATACGGCCACGTCGGGGCGCGATTCGTTTTTCGATACGCGCATCCTGCGCGATCGCAACTACTTCACAGGGTTTCTCGTCATCTTCGTGACCGGCCTCGTGCTCTACGCCACGCGGGCCCTGCTGCCGCCGATGCTGCAGAACCTGATGGACTACCCGGTCGTCGCCACCGGGCTGGTGCTTGCGCCCAGCGGCGCGGGGACGATGGCGGCGATGCTCGTCGCCGGACGCATGGTCCGCCGGATCGACATCCGGCTGCTCATGAGCGTGGGTTTCGTCCTTACGATCTTCTCGCTCTGGCAGATGAGCCACTACACCCTGATCCTCTCGGAGAGCGATATCGTCTGGCCAGGGATCATCCAGGGCATAGGCCTCGGCTTCATCTTCGTGCCCCTGAGCACCGTCACCTTCTCGACGCTCAAGGCCGACCTGCGTCCAGCGGGAACATCCATGTTCAGCCTGTCACGCAATATCGGGGCCTCGATCGGTATCTCGATCGTCGAGACGCTACTGACCCGCAATACCGAAGTCGCCCACGCGACCCTGGCCGAGCATATCAGCATCTACAACCCGCTCGCGACGGGCGCGGCAAACCTGTCAAGTCCGCTCAGCTTGGCGACCCTTGAGGCCGAGGTGACCCGCCAGGCCGCGATGATCGCCTATGTCGACGACTTCCGCTTCATGATGCTGCTCACGCTCGCCACGATGCCCCTCATCCTGCTCATCAAGCCGCTGCGCTTTCGGCCCGAGGAGACGAGCACGCATCTTGCGGCCGAGTAGTGGCGGCGGGTGATGTTCCCGAAGCAGCGACCGCCGTGCAGTGGTCCCCGACGAGTGGTCCCCGTGCAGTGGCCCGCGTATCGTGGGCTCCGAGTGGCGCGTGCCGCGCTAGGGCAGGAAAGCGCAGCGCGTGCTCTGGCCGTCGAGTCCCTCGACGTCATGGTCGAAGCGCGCATGGCGCTCCTCGCCCTCGGTCTGGATCCGGACCACGTAGATGCTGTCGAAGTCGGGGGACTCCCAGCGCGGGACCAAGGCCCCGTCGGCCGAGGTCAGGTCGCGCGCCAACTGCTCGGCCTTGGCGTGTTCCCACGCGATGAACACCAGCGCATTGCGGTAGCGTGGCCGCAGCAGTTCGCCCTGGAGGCCATCGATCTGCCTGAATCCGAACTGGGTGTTGATCGGCATCCCGAGCGCGACCGCGGTGGGCTCGATGGTCGCAAGCGGGCGTACATAGTCAAAGCGGCCCGCCGGATCGTCCGCTGCATCGCTTGGGTCCGGAGCAAAGATGAAATCGGGTTTGCCGAATTTGCGGACCAGGACCGCAGGCAAGGCGAGCGCTCGGTTCAGCCCCTGGCAGCTGATCTGCCCGAAGCCACCGGCGGGCTTTTCTCCGTGGCGCACAAACACGAGCGTTTCGGTCGAGCGCGGTGCGTCCTCCGCGCGGGCTGCAGGCGCTGCCCCGAAAAGGAGGAACATTCCCAGCACACCCAGCAGTCCCAGGACTCCCAGTTCTTCCATCGCTGCCATTCCAAGACCATGTCGTCGCGCCATCGCCCCTCACCCTGCGTATCGGACCAGCCGTCACTGTACTCGATCTGCAGCCCCTGCTCCGGCCAGACCGGCGCGCTCCGGAGTCCCTCCAGGCGCCCGCCGGGCAGTCACAGGCCTGCGCCTCGGGTGAATTCGCCCGAGCCTTAGCGCGCGCCGGGCCATTTCGCCCTAGAATGAGTCGGAGGATGGGGCGTAACCTGTGGAGGCGATCATCATGACGAGAGCACCCGCTCTGCTGCGCATAGGCACGGCGCTCACCAGTCTTCTGCTCGGCGCCTGCGCCACACCGCCGCCGCCCGCCCCGAGCGCCGAGCTGTTCGCGGACGCCGAGTTTGCCCCACCGCGTGCACCCATCGACAGCGCGAGCGTGTTTGCCCTAAGCGATGCCATGCGGCGCTATCTGAGAGAGGACATCGCCGACCAGCTGCGCGTCGACGGTCGCAAGCTCGGCCTCGTCGAGGCACTCTACCGCAAGGGGCAGCTGCGCCTCGAGTACGATGCCGCCATGACACGCAATGCGGCGCAGACCTTCGATGCGCGCGCCGGCAACTGCCTGTCCCTCGTCATCATGAGTGCCGCGCTCGCCCGCGAACTGGATCTGCCGGTCCGCTTTCACCTGGTCCTGTCCGACGAGACCTGGAGCCGCAGTGGTGATCTCTATGTGGCCATCGGACACGTGAATCTGGTGCTAGGTCGCCTGCGCAGCCGCTACGCCGTCGGACTCGAGGAAGACAACGAGACCACCATCGATTTCCAGCCAGCAGACGAGGCCAGCAGGCAGCGCGTGCGCTCGATCGGTGAGGAGACCGTCGTGGCCATGTATCTGAACAACCGCGCCGCAGAAACCCTCGCCGCAGGGAACCTGGACGAGGCCTATTGGTGGGCGCGCGCCGCGGTCCATGCCGACCCGCGCTTCCTGAATGCCTACAACACGCTCGGCGTCATCTATTTCCGGCATGGCAACCTGACCCAGGCACGCCGGGTTCTTGCGACCGCACTCGAGCGCGCGCCGCACGATACCGTGGCCATCGCCAACATCGTGCCGGTGCTCGATGCGCTCGGAGAGAACGAGCGCGCCCGGGAAATGGCGCAAAGGCTGCGCGTGCTCGAACCCGAGCCGCCCTTTGCCGCCTTCAACCGGGGCCTGGCTGCATTCCACGCCGGCGACTACCATAAGGCCCGTGACCTGTTCCAGTCCGAGGTGACTCGCGAGCCCTGGTACCACGAGTTTCACTACTGGCTGGGGGTGACCTATCTGCGGCTAGGGGAGCCCTCGAAGGCCACGCGCGAACTGCAAAGCGCCATGGAGAACAGCACGACGCGCCGCGACTACGAGTTGTACGCGGCCAAACTTGAACATCTGCAGAGTACCCACTAAGCGCGGCTGCCTGAGTGTTGCAGCAGCACGCGCCGCGGGCGCAGGGCCCTACCCTGTCGGTCGCAGGGCATCGAGAAGCGTGGTGCCCCGGATGGCGCTGTCGTGACACCCGGGGCGCGCTCCCACCTCATCGCTAATGTTCATCGTGGGACTTTTTCTGATCCCGGGCCGGCGGATTGCCGCTGGCCTTGGGAGGACTCTTGGGCTCGGGACTGGCGGCCTTTTGATGGACCGCTTCCTTCTGACCAGAGGAGTGGCCCGTCTCGGCGGCCCGCGCAGCGGGCTGTGCCGGCGGCTTGGCCGCAGCAACCCGGTCGGCCGGCTTCGGAACCGCTGTCTTCGCTTCGCTCGCCGGCGCCGGACCCTTTGGCGGTCTTGCGGCCTGTCCCTCGTCCGCCGTCTTTGGCTCGGCGGCGAGCGGGGTCGCGCGTTGTACAGCAGGCCGAGCCGGTTCACTGGCACCCGACTTTGGCGCGTCGCGCTCGCCGGCGGTCTCGGCCACCGGGGCCGGGGCCGGGGGCCGGGCAGCCTGTTGCGCGGCTGGCGGCACGTTACCGCGGGCATTGCCCGTCCCCGACGCGGCATGGGCGAGATTTGCCGGAAGTACCGGATGCACGGTCTGCGCGGGGGGCAGCGCAGCCAGCGGATGGCCGGGCGCAAAGGCCGGGATGGCCTTGGCCGAGGCGGGCTCGGGCGCCTGCGCCTTGACGACCGGCGGCAGTGCCGCGGCGAGGTGGGCCTGCGCCGGCACGCTCGCGTTGACTGCCTGTCCGGTGGCCGTTGCGCTGGCGGGTGCGATCACGCTCACGTGGGTGATGTTGGTGACGTTGGTGACGTTGGTGACATTGGTGACGTTACTCACATTGTTCACCGTGACGTTCTGCACATGCATGCCCACGGCAACCACCGGAGGTGCACTCGTCACCACCGCCGGCGCCGTTCCAAGCGGCGCCGGAACGATGAAGCCGGGGCGCGATCCCGGCGGAGCCGGAATGAACACGCCCGGAGGGCCGATCGGTGCCACGCCCGCGACGACACCGGGCAGCACAACCGCAGCGCTGATGCTAATGCCAAGCGGCGGTGGCGTGAAGACCACTCCAGGCGCAGCCCAGTGGGCGGTGATGAACACCACCGATCCGCCCCGATTTTCATAGTACGGCTGGACCCAGCCATAGCCGGGTTGCGGGGGTGCGGCCCAACGACCATGTGCCCATACCCAGGTCCCCTGCCATTCCCAGAAACCACCGGTCCAGACTGCCCCAGCATAGGGTAGCGGCGGAGGCGCCTCGACCAGGAGGGGTGGCGGGGCCCAGCCGATCGCAATCGGCGCGGGCTCGACAAGAGGAGGGTCGACGTACACGCACACCACGGGCTGCGCAGGTGGCGGATCATAAACTGGAGCCGCCAGCTCGACGTAGGCGCGCGGCGGAGGCGGTGGCGGCGCCGTGACGCACCCGGCCAGAACGAGAGAACAGAGAACGGCGATCTTGGTTTTCACTTGGATTCTCGCAGTATGAGTTGACGGGGCAAGATGGGAGCGGCGCACTGGGCGAACCACGAGTGCACCACGGCCTCCTGCTGCATTGGAGCTCTACTCACGCGAGCGCTGCAGCACCGCGTGTGGTGATGCCTGCCCTTCTCTGAACGTTCCGGCTTTGCCGGGGGATGACCCCTGATATGAAACGCCACGACCCAGTTTGTAACGGGGTGTAAGGCCGCTATCCAACGCGGGGGGTTCCCCTCTCGCACCTGCGCCATGAGTGTCGCTGCGTGGCCTCGTGAGGCGTCGTGAGGCGTTGTGAGCCGCAGCAGGTGCCGGGCTCGACGAGCGTTCAGAGGCGCAGTCGGTTTGTCCCTAACGCCGATGCGCATCGGGCAACGCCAGCCCCCCGAGCGAGCGCCCCAGCGTGCGCCTCGCCCAATCAGCTGCTCCCGCCTGCGGCGCGCAGGCGCCGCCGGCCGGGTTTTCAGCAGGGGAAGCTCGCTGATAAGATCGAGCTGATTGCAAGACCGCATTGAGCGCTTATTGGTCGGCACCGGGTCGCGCCGCGACCATCCGACGGATCATCCGCCAGGTGGCCCAAGATTCACGAGAATAAAGAGGCAAACGAGGAGACCAGGCACATGTCGCAAACCCACTGCTCTTGGAGCGCGGCTTTCCGAGGCCACCCGAACACCCGGGCGCTGGCCGTTCGAGCGCTTTGCATCGCACTCACGCTGCTGGTTGGGAGCGGGCGCGTCGCCGCCCAGTCTGAGGTACCTGAAATCCCCTTCGACTCGGTCGCCGAGCCGCTGAAACTGCCGCCGGACCTGTACCTGGGCGAGGTATCGGGGGTGGCCGTCAATTCCAAGGGCCACATTTTCGTGTTCTCGCGCGGGAATTCCACCGGTCCCGCCTATGGCGCGGCTGCGGCCCAGCTGCTCGAGTTCGATCGGGATGGCAACTACCTGCGCGAGATCGGCAAGAACCTCTACGCCTGGTCCTTCGCGCACGCCGTCAAGGTCGACGCCGACGACGCGATCTGGGTGACCGACAAGGGCTCGGACCTGGTCGTCAAATTCACCCCTGCAGGTCGGGTTGCGATGGTCCTCGGCCGCAAACAGGAGGCCTCAGACGAGGACACGGCTCCCCTCAAGCATCCGAAGCCGCCGCTGCCCGCCGAGGATGGGCGCTTTCGCCAGGTCACTGACGTGACCTGGGATGCCGCGGGCGACATCTTTGTCAGCGACGGCTACATCAATTCGCGGGTGGCGAAGTACGATCGAAACGGAAACTGGATCAAGTCCTTTGGCGGGCGCGGCGACAAGCCGGGCGAGTTCAACACTCCCCACAGCATCGCGACCGATCGGGCCGGCAACATCTACGTGGCGGACCGGTACAACAGGCGGATCCAGGTCTTTGATTCCGAGGGACAGTTCCTGCGGCAGATCACGATCGACGTCCCTTTCGATCCGGCCATCCAGCCGGTCATCGGCAACCGGCTCGATCCGCTGGCGAAGTCCGGGACGTTTTCTCCCGGTGCGCCCTGGGCGATCTGCATCACGCCCGGACCCGATCAGGTGCTCTACAGCTCGGATGCCTATCCCGGGCGGATCTACAAGCTCAGCCTCGAGGGCAAGGTGCTGGGCGTTCTGGGCGGTCCAGGCCGGCAGCTCAAGCAGTTCGGATGGGTTCACGAGATCGCCTGCCCCTCGGAGAATGTGCTGTATGTCGCGGAACTGCTGAACTGGCGCGTCCAGAAGCTGCTCCTGCACCCCCGCTAGGAAGGCCACCCTGCCGGGATTGACCTGCATGGGGGGCACATCCATCGGCTCTGGATGCAGTTCGTCGGGCACTTTCGCAGATCCGTCGCCCGCAGATGGAAGTACCCAAGCGCACGCCCTAGAGTTCACTCATGGCCGATCGCCTTGCATCGGCGCGAACCTGGAGAGTGAAAATGAGAGCGACTCCTTACCTGATTGCGGCACTGGCCCTGGCGAGTTCCCTGGAGACTTCCCTGGCGCACGCAGCGCCGCCTGCTGCGAGCGATGCGAGCTGCGTCGTGCGCCTTGAAACGATGGTCATCGTCGGCAAGCGCGCGGCCCTGCAGCCTGCGCACTCCACGCAGCCTGCGCCCGCCACGATCGCAAATGCCCCGACCGTGACGCTCGAGCGGCTTGTCATCATCGGCCATCGCGATGCATCCCGGGGTGAGCCGCGCCTCGCCCACGCGGGCAACCTGCCCGCAGTGCCGCGCACCACCCGCCTTTGACGTGATGCAGGACGACATGCGCGACGCTCTGCCCAATGCTCCGGTTGAGGTTGTAGTCCGGCGCGGGTTCATCCCCCGCGTCCTGGGATTTCCACTCACCCAGATTGTGATCGCGCTGTTGTTCACGTTGGGACCGGTGTTCGCACTGCGCATCGGCTTGTCCGTGCCGCGCGCCCACGAGGTGCTCGAGCGCGCCCTGCCCGACCCGGATCTGCGTAAACTCATTCTCGACCCGCTGTTCGTGGTCCTGATGCTAGTGGGCTACTACCTGCATGCGCGCTGGATCGAGCGCCGCCCGTTGACCGAGTTCTCCCTGCGCGGTGCGCTGCCCGAATTCGCGGCCGGCCTTGTGCTCGGCGCAGCGCTGCTCTCGGCGACCGTGGGCATCCTGGCCGCCCTGGGCGTCTATCGCGTGACGGGCACGAATTCCTGGGGCATCGTGCTGGTGCCCCTCGTGGTCATGGTCGCGGTCGGATTCTCCGAAGAAATCGTATTCCGCGGGATCGTGTTCCGCATCCTGGAGCGCAGCCTTGGCAGCTGGACGGCGCTGGCCCTGTCTTCGCTATTGTTTGGAGCCCTGCACCTTGGCAACCCGAACGCCACCTGGGTGAGCTGCCTGTCGATCACGATCGAAGCCGGCGTGCTGCTCGTGGCAGCGTATCTCCTGACGCGGCGCCTGTGGCTTTGCATCGGTATCCATATTGCCTGGAATTTCACCCAGGGCAGCATCTTTTCGGTTCCGGTCTCCGGATTGGCCTCAGAGGGCGTCTGGTCGGGCAAGCTCGAGGGCCCAACCTGGTTGACTGGTGGGGATTTCGGCGTGGAGGCCTCGGTGGTCGCTTTCGTCCTGTGCACGGCCGCCGGTCTGACCCTGCTCGGCATGGCGGTGCGGCGCGGGCACATGGTGCTACCCTTCTGGAGGCGAACCCGAAGCGGCCCTGCGCCACGCATGACCTCCCCACTCGTGAGCGACGACGCGGTCGCGGGGCGCTAGTCCTGTCGCCGGCCTCAACTCCTCGAGCGCTTGCCATTTCCTGAAAAACGCCTATCTTTCAAATAGGTCTCGAACGCCTGGAAAGATCCGACCATGAAGCGAACTACAGCATTGTCCACGGCAGACCGACCCATGAAGGGTAAACCTCCTGGCATCACGCCTGCCCGGCGTGCGCGGCTCGCAAAGAGTACCGACACGGACAAGCCGCTGCGGCGCGTGCGCGGGCTCCGCCATCCGCTCGCGGGGCTGCGCAACGTCGGGCCTGCGACCTGCGCAGACTTCGATCGGCTGGGAATCTCAAGCCTCGCACAACTTGCGCGCTCTGACCCGGACGAGCTCTACTGGCGTCTCGAGACTATCGATGGCAAGCGCCACGATCCCTGTGTCTGGGACGTCTTCGCTGCGGCGATTTTCGAGGCGCAGACCGGCGAGGCGCGTGCCTGGTGGACCTTCACCCCGATCCGCAAGGCGCGCGCGCAGCGCGGCGAACTGCGCGCTCGGTAGCGTGACCCACCGCTCGCCTACTTGAGGCTCGCCGCGAGAAACTGCTGAAGGCGCTCGCTCTTCGGGTGCAAGAGGATGTCCCGGGGCGCACCCTCCTCGAGAACCCGCCCGCCATGCAGAAATAGGAGGTGATTCGACACCTCGCGGGCAAAGCCCATCTCATGGGTCACCACAATCATGGTGCGGCCCTCTTCGGCCAGGGCGCGCATCACCTGCAAAACCTCGCCGACCCGCTCCGGATCCAGAGCCGATGTCGGCTCGTCGAACAGCATCACCTCCGGTTCCATGGCCAGGGCCCGGGCGATCGCCACGCGCTGCTGCTGACCCCCGGACAGGTGCGCCGGGTAGCGGTCCTCGATGCCGGACAGACCGACCTTCTCCAGATAGTGGCGTCCGCGCGCCAGGGCTTCGCTGCGCGGAACCTTGAGAACCCGGATGGGCGCTTCGACGATGTTCTGCAGCGCGGTCATGTGCGCCCAGAGGTTGAAGTGCTGGAACACCATGGCGAGCTTGGCGCGCATGCGCTGCAGCTGGCGTGGATCCGCCGCCTCGAGGGCTCCATCGCGCCCCGCGCGCAGGGACAGGGCCTCGCCCGCCACCTCAAGGCTGCCGGCATGCGGGCGCTCGAGCAGGTTGATGCAGCGCAGGAACGTGCTCTTGCCCGAGCCTGAGGAGCCAATGATGCTGATGACATCGCCCGCGGCGGCCGATAGCGAGACCCCCTTCAATACCTCGTTGGTGCCAAAGCGCTTGTGGAGATCGAGAACCCTGAGCTTGTCGTTCATGAAAATCCCGGATCGGCCGATCACGCGCCGCGCACACGCAGGTAGGCGAGCCAATGCCGCTCGGCCCAACGGAACAGCCCGACCAGGGCGAGCGTCAGCACGAGATAGAGGGCGCCTGCGGTCAGATAGGCTTCAAAGGGTAGGTAATAGGTTGAGTAGACACTGCCGGCGGCACCCGTGATGTCGATGAGCGAGGGGACCACGCTTGCGACCGACGTTGCCTGCAGCATCAGGATCACCTCGTTACTGTAGGCCGGTAGCGCGCGCCTCAGTGCCGAGGGCAAGAGGATCCGCCAGTAGAGCAGCGCCTCGCTCATGCCGACACTGCGGCCCGCCTCGATCTCCCCGTGCGGCGTCGCGCGCAGCGCGCCCGCGAGGATTTCGATCGTGTAGGCCGTGGTGTTGATGACGAAGGCGAGCACCGTGCAAAACAGCGGGCCCTTGAAAAGTGTCCACGGCCATATCGAGTCCCAGCGGGCCTCGACCCAGGGCAGCTGGCCGACGCCGTAGTAGATCAGGTAGACCTGCACGAGGAGCGGCGTGCCGCGGATCGCGAAGGTGAACAGCCACACCGGTCCCCAGAGTCCGGGGCGGTCCGAACTGCGCAGGATCGACAGCGGCAGGGCCAGCGCGAGGCCGAAGGCCAGCGACAGGCCAAGCAACTCGAGCGTCGTCAGGATGCCGTGGGCGAACAGCAGCAGCGTCTCGGGCATGAAGATGACATCGAACTGCATCACATCTCCACGCGCCGTACGCCAAGCGAGTAGCGGCGCTCGAGGGCGCGCAGGGCGATCATGGAGCAGCTCGTGATGAAAAGGTAGACCAGGGCCGCCACCAGGAAGTAGAGGAATGCCGAGCGCGTCGCGCCGCTCGCCTGTTTTGCCCGGTACATCATGTCGCCAAGCCCGATGATCGAGACCAGGGCAGTCGCCTTGACGAGGACCAGCCAGTTGTTGGTCAGGCCCGGCAGGGCGAGCCTGATCATCTGCGGCAGGATAAGGCGCCGCAGGATCTGGACTGGCGACATGCCATAGGCCGCGCCGGCTTCCGCCTGTCCCGGAGGAATCGCGAGGATCGCGCCGCGGAAGGTCTCGGTGAGATAAGCCCCGTAGATGAAGCCGATCGTCACGACACCGGCAACGAAGGGATTGACGTCGATGTTGCCGTCATAGCCTAAGCGTTCGGCGGCGAGGTTGACGAGCGACTGGCCGCCATAGAAGACCAGCAGCATCAGGACCAGGTCGGGGATGCCGCGGATCAGCGTGGTATACAAGGTCGCGCACCAGACCAAGGCACGCCGGCCCGACAGCTTCGCCGCCGCCCCGGCGAGCCCGAGCAGCACCGCGACCACCAGCGAACCCAGGGCGACCGCAACGGTGAGCCATGCCCCGGCAAGGATACTAAGGAGGTAGCCGTCCATCACGGCCCTAGCGTGCGCCCCGCCCGAGTTGCCCGAGTTGCCCGATTTCCCCGGCTCGCCCCGTCCGGCGGGGACACCTAACTGCCATAGACGTCGAAGGTGAAATACTTGTCGTTGAGTTTCTTGTAGACGCCATTGGCGCGAATCGTCTTGAGCGCCTCGTTGAGCTTGTCGCGCAGGTCAGGATCGCTCTTGCGTACGGCGATTCCTGCGCCAAAACCAAAGTACTTCGGATCGCGCAGCTCGGGACCGACGAAGCCAAAACCCTGGCCATCCGGGGAGTTCAGAAAACCCTGTCCGGCCTCGACTGCATCGGCCACGGTAGCGTCGAGCCGCCCGGATTTCATGTCCAGATAGACCTGCTCCTGGGTGTCGTACCCGACCACGGTCGCACCGGCAGGCGCAAGCACCGCCTGCGCGTATTTCTCCTGTACCGAGGCCTTCAGCACACCCACACGCCGGCCCTTCAGGCTCTCGGGCGTACTGATCGGACTGCCTGCCCGGGCGACGATGCGGCTCGGGGTCTCGTAGTACTTGTTGGTGAACTCGACGGCGCGGCGGCGCTCGTCGGTGATCGACATGGACGAGACGATCGCATCGAACTTGCGCGCGTTGAGCGCCGGGATGATACCGTCCCAGTTCTGCTCGATGAAGGTGCACTTCACCTTCATCTGCGCGCACAGCGCATTGGCTATGTCGATGTCGAAGCCGGTCAGCTTGCCGTCCTCGGTCTTGTAGGTGAACGGCTTGTAGGCGGCATCGACGCCGATGCGCAGTTCCGTCCAGTCCTTCGCTTGGGCCGAGTTGATGGGGGCTGATCCCAACACCAGTAGAGCCAGAGTCGCGAGAAGGCCCAGGGAACGACGGCGCAGTGACGGATGCATGGGCGGCTTGGAACGGATTGCGATGGGTCGCAGGATGGGTCGCATGATGGATCGCATGTTACGCACCGTTGGAGTCGGAGGCAATTTCTTTTGCGGCGCAGGGCGCGCCGCTGTGAAGCGCTCGGGGCAAGGCGGGTGCCCAGGTTACGCGCTCGTCCCAAGGCAGGTCTCGGCCCTCCAGCCATAGAGCCACTCGAGCGCGTCGTAGTAGCGCTCAAGAGGCCGGTCGCGCCAGAGCTCGTTGCGCACCAGCCGCTCCACGCCCTTGGCGTGGTAGATACGGCCCATCTCGCGCGCCGACAGCACCACGCGCGCGGTACGCGGGATGCGCGCTGCCTCATAGCGCCTGAATGCGGCGGCAAAATCGAGGTCCGCAGCCTTTAGCGCTGCGCCAAGGGTGACCGCATCTTCGAGCGCCATGCAGGCGCCCTGTGCCAGATACTGAAGCATCGGGTGGGCGGCATCGCCCAGCAGCGTCGCCCGGCCCTCCCCCCAGTGCTCCGAGGGCTCCCGATCAGCTGTACTCCAGCGCTTCCAGGATTTCGGGGTGTCGAGGAGCCGGCGCGGGCGCTCGAGGATGCCCGAGAAGTAGGACAGTACTTCCTCCTTGCTGCCGTCGCGCACCCCCCAGGTCTCGGCCTCGCGGCTGTGGAAGGTCACGACGATGTTGTACTGGGAGCCACCGCGCAACGGGTAGTGCACGAGATGGCAGTTCGGCCCGGCCCAAACGGCCGGCGCATTCCAGCGCAGATCGGCCGGCATGTCCTCTTTGGACACCACCGCGCGGTAGACGACGTGACCTGAGACGCGCGCGGCATCACCGATGAGCATATCGCGCACGACCGATTTCACACCATCGCAGCCGATCAGTGCGCCAGCGCGATATTCCTCTCCGCTGGCCAGCCGCGCGCGTACGCCGTCGCCCTCGAGCGCCACCGCCTCGACCCGGGCTGAGGTGACGAACTCGATGAGATCCGAGGACGCAGCCGCATCCCGGATCGCCTCGTGGATGTCTGCCCGGTGGATCACCGCGTAGGGATTCCCGAAGCGGGCGCGAAAGGCCGCACCGACCGGAAAGGCCGCAACCTCGGAGCCGTCCACGGCATCCATCAGGACGAGGCGTTCGGTGAATACGGCGCGGGCGCGGGCATTGGCACCTGCGCCCAAGGCATCCATGGCGGCAAAGGCGTTCGGGCCGAGCTGGATGCCCGCACCGATCTCGCCGATCGTGGCACTCTGCTCGAGGAGCGTCGAGGCGACTCCCAGCCTCGAGAGCGCGAGCGCGGCAGCGAGGCCGCCGATGCCTCCGCCCACGATCAGAACTTTCTCGGATCCTGCCATGCCCCTCCCGCTCTGACCCGCGCCGTCTTGAAGAAGCGATTTGCCTTACTATGTCCCGGCGGTTCGGGATCTTCCGCACCGATTCCGCCCCCCGGCCCCGCGCCCCGGCTGCTCCCAGCCCTGACCAACCGTCCCGTCCCATGACCCAGAACGCCACGCCACCCTTCATCGCCAGTCTGCCTGGCCACCTCGTGCGGCGCCTGCAACAGATCGCCGTCGCTGCCTTCTATGAACAGACCGCGGACTGGGACGTCACCCCGATCCAGTTCGCGGCCCTGCAGACCGTGAGCGAAAATCCGCTCATCGACCAGCGCACTCTCGCGGGCGCCATCGCGCTCGATGCCTCAACCACCGGCGGCGTCGTCGATCGCCTCGAGAAGCGCGGTCTGGTGCGGCGCAGCCCGGCCAAGGAGGACCGGCGCGTGAAGCAGCTGCGCGCCACCGCCCGGGGGATGCGGCTCCTCGCGACCCTCAGGCCGTACGTGCAGCGGGCGCAGGAACGCATCATCGCGCCGCTCACCCCGCGCCAGGCACGCGAGTTCATCCACCTCATGGAAATACTCGTGCGCGAAAACAACCTGCTTAGCCGCGCACCCCTGGAATCGGACAAGACACCCTAGACCACGCGGACCTGGATCTCCCCCAGGCCGTCGATCGCACCCACCATCAGATCGCCCGCCACGACCGGGCCCACACCCTCGGGCGTGCCGGTGAAGATCAAATCCCCCGGCTGGAGCGCAAAATAGGTCGATAGGTTGCTGATCACCTCATCGATCGACCAGATCAGCTTGCCCAGATCGCTTGTCTGCCGGGCAGCACCATTGACCGCAAGCCGGATGCCGCGCGTCTCGATGTGCGGCACGCTCGCCGCCGGGTGGATCGGTCCGAGCGGCGCCGAGTGATCGAAGGCCTTGCCGACCTCCCAGGGCCGACCCTTCTCGCGCATGCCGATCTGCAGATCGCGCCGCGTCATGTCCAGCCCCACCGCATAGCCGAACACATGAGTGCGCGCCTCGCTGATCGGGATGTTCGAGCCGCCCGTCCCGATCGCCACGACCAACTCGATCTCATAGTGCAGATTGCTGGTCTGGCCCGGATACGGCATGCTGCCTGTCGTCCCCGGCAGGACAGCCCACACCGCATCGGCGGGCTTGCAGAAGAAGAACGGCGGCTCGCGCTCGGGATCAAAGCCCATCTCGCGCGCGTGTTCGGCATAGTTGCGCCCGACACAGTAGACGCGCCTCACGTAGAACGGCGCCGCCTGGCCGCTGACGGGCAGGGTGACGGGACTTGGGGGACGCAGACAGGCCTCTTGTTGCATCAGGATCTCCAGTTAGGTCAGCGCTTCGCGCCAGATCCCCAGTGCCTCATGGACGGGGCGATCCGAAAAGCTGAACAGCACCGACTCGGCAGCCGAGCCGATCCGGTAGGGCTGCCACGAGGGGACCACGAAATGATCACGCGGGCCCCATTCGAAGCGCCGCAAACGGGGCGACTCGCCGATCTCGATCCAGCCATGCCCCTCGACCACGCTATGCACGCTCGCGTCGGTCGAGCGGTACCAGTGACCGGTGAAGCCGCGTGGCAGCAGTTGCAGGAAGGTCGCCATCGTGCGCATCGCGGCGCCGCCGGTGGTGGGGTTGATGTACTGCATCTTGTAGCCGTGCACCGGATGCGGCGGGCCGGAGCGTGCAAGCTGCAGGACGGCGGCACGCGAGCGCCCATAGGGATAGACAAACAGCGGCGCAGCCAGGGCGGCCCGTTCTTCCGGATAGGGACGCAGGTTCGAACCGTAGCGTGCCAGGGCATCGCCCTCGGGCCGCTCGGGTTCGCTTGCGGGTCCGGTTGTGGGTCCGGTTGCCGGGCCGCCTGCATCCGGGCGATTCTCGGCGAACCCTGCATCGAGCATGCGCAGGAGCGGGATGTCCAGTCCGTCAAGCCAGATGACCGGTTCGTGGCCGGGGTTGCCGTGATCATGCCAGGTCCAGGAGGGCGTGATGACAAAGTCCCCAGGCTCCATGGTGTGGCGTTCGCCGTTCACCGCAGTATAGGCACCGCGACCCTCGAGAACGAAGCGCAGCGCCGTCTGGCTGTGGCGATGACTGGGTGCCACCTCACCGGGCAGGATGAGTTGCAGGCCGGCATAGAGCGTGCCGGTGGCCGAGGACTGACCCCGCAGACCCGGGTTCTCCATGATGAGGACGCGGCGCACCGCCTCGGCCGCACCGATCAGCTCGCCCGCACGCAGCACTTCGGGCCGCACGTCCTGCCAGCGCCACAGTGCGGGTTCGGCCGCGCTCGCCGGTCGCGCAGGCACGAGCGCATGCAGCACCTCCCAGAGGGGAGCAAGACCCAGTGGATCGATCGCCCGATAGAAGGCGCGGCGCGCTTCGGACACGGCGGCGGACATGGCGGCGGACATGGCGGGATGGGCTGCCAGGATGGTCTCCTTGGAAGGCTTAGTCTTGCCTCTTTCTCACTCCGGATGATTCGGGTTCATTCCGGATAATAAGTATACCTATAATCCTGCCGGTTCTGACCAGGGAGCGGCCACCCACCGGGACCCTGCGGCCCGGCAGAGACCACCACAGGCGTGGTCACCGAGTTGACCCCCGAGTCGACCACCAGAAGAGCCCTCGCGCCCCGTCCCGCATGGTGCATCGCAGCGCGACAGGAACGCATTCGTGTGTATGCTTGGCGACCGCGCCTTTTCCGGCGCGCTGGATACGAACCCCATACGGAGACGGCGATGCATAGGCGCAGGATCATCATGTGGCTCGCTCTCGCGGTGCTCGCGGTGCCTGCGGGCGGCGTGCGGGCCGAGGACCAGGCCCCCTTTCGGATCGGTCTCGTGCTGCCCCTGTCCGGGCCGTTCGCGAAATACGGATTGCAAATCGGCAACGGGGCCAAACTCTATCTCGCGCAAAACGGCGACACCGTCAACGGACGCCGCATCGAGCTTCTGATCCGCGACGACACCGGCACCGCGCCAGAGGTGACCAAGCGTCTGTCCCAGGAACTGATCACGCGCGAGCACGTCGATGTGCTGGCCGGCTACGCGCTCACCCCGGGCGCGATGGCATCGGCCGCCGTCGCCGAGGCGAGCCGGCACCCGATGATCGTCATGAACGCGGCCGCCTCGGCAATCACCACCAAGTCTTCCTACATCGTGCGCGTCTCGCATACCCTGCCCCAGCTGGCCCAGCCGATCGCCAGATGGGCGAGCCGCAACGGCATCGGCAAGGTGTATACGATCGTCGCCGACTATGCCCCCGGCGTCGACGCCGAAGGTGCCTTCCAGAAAAGTTTTTCCGCCGCGGGCGGCGAGGTCATCGGCGCGGTGCGTGTGCCGGTGACCAACACCGACTTTGCGCCCTACGTCCAGCGTATCAAGGATGCGCATCCACAGGCCGTTTTCGTCTTCCTGCCCCCCGGTGAGGGCACCATCGCGTTCCTGAAGACGTGGAAGGAACGCGGACTCGACAAGGAGGGCATCCGACTCATCGGCACCGTCGATCTGATCGACGACGATCTGCTCGATGTGATCGGCCCCCTGGTGCAGGACTCGGTCTCCTCGGGACATTACTCGATGACTCACGATTCGCCCCTGAACCACAGCTACGTCGACGCCTACCGCCGGGCCTATGGCATCCGGCCGAACTTCATGTCGGTCGCAGGCTATGACGGGATGCATCTGATCGCCACGGTTCTGAAGGGACAGGCCGGGGATTTCGATGGCGACAAGTTCATGGCAAGCGCCCGGGAGCAGAAATGGGAAAGCCCGCGCGGGCCGGTGGGCATCGATCCCCAGACGCGCGACATTGTCCAGACAGTCTATATCCGGCGCACCCAGATGCAAGGCGGTCAGGCGGTGGCCGTCGAGTTCGACGCCGAGAAGGACGTCAAGGATCCGGGCAAATAGCCCTCGACTACGCGTCCTTGCCGAACAGTTCGATGAGCAGCGCGCGTAGCCAGCCACTGGCGGGATCGGTGCTGGTGCGGCGCATCCAATAGAGGCTGACATCGAAGCCCGGATTGGGCGGCGTCAGGTCTGCGATGCAGAAATCCCGTACCGGGCGGAACGAGCGCGCCGCACGCCTTGGCAGGATCACGGCCAGATCGGTCTGGCCGAGGATGGAAGGCACGACCATGAAGTGCGGGATTGAGAGCTTGATGCGCTCGGCCAGTCCGCGATCGGCAAGGAGCTTTAACGTCGGGGGGTGCGAGGTCACGACGATGTAGTCGAGGTCGCCCTCGGGCGTCTGGGCTGCGGCCGTGCCGCGGGTCAGGCGCACATACTCCTCGTGGAACAAAAGGCGCGCCTCGCACTGGCCGGCGAGCATGGGGAGGTAGCCCAGCGCGAGATCGATCTGGCCGTTGGCGAGCTCATCCGCAAGACTGGTCCAGGGCACCTGGCGGGTCTCGATACGCACCCGGGGCGCGCGGGCGCGCAGCGCCTTCAGGAGGGGTGGCAGGAACACCACCTCACCGAAATCGCTCATATGCAGCCGAAACGTGCGCTCGGCCAAGCGCGGCTCGAAGTGGCTTGTGGCATCGAGCGTTGCCTGCAGGCTGCGCAGCGCCGTGGCAATTGCGCCGGCGATGCGCTCCGCCGCGACGGTCGCCGCCACGCCCGAGCGCGCCCTCACGAAAAGGCGGTCGCCAAACAGCGTGCGCAGGCGCCCGAGACCGTTGCTCACCGCGGGCTGAGTGAGCCCAAGTCGCAGCGCCGCACGACTCACGCTGCGCTCGGCGTAGACCGCGTCGAAGATCTTGAGCAGATTGAGGTCGACCTTGTAGATGTCCATCGGATGTCCAGCGGATGTCCGGCGGAAGTCCGGCGCGTGGCGCTGCGGTAATGCCAGCCCTTGCCGCGCCGGTTATTCACCGGATCTATACATGAAATAACTTTCATTCTATCGACAGCATAAGCTCTTCGCCCTAGACTGTGCCACGGGCCGGTTTATCCGGACCCACCCACGGCGGCCTGGAAGTCCAGGAGCCCCACGCAGGATTGACGGCGGAGACAAGTCAGGAGCATGGAGAGGTCGTTCGCGCGCGAAGTGGAGTTGCTGCGCCTAGGCGCCGGTGAGACCTTCCATGGCGAAGGCATTCTCGCCATCACCAAGGGGCTGCTCGAGGCCGGCGTGGCCTATGTCGGGGGCTATCAGGGAGCGCCGGTCTCGCACCTGCTCGACGTCCTCGTGCAGGCTCGCGGCCTGCTCGACGAACTCGGGGTCTACGTCGAGGCCTGCTCGAATGAAGCCTCGGCGGCGGCGCTGCTGGCCGCATCGATCCACTACCCAGTGCGTGGCGCGGTCACGTGGAAATCGGTGGTGGGGACCAACGTCGCCTCCGATGCCCTGTCCAATCTTGCCTCGGCCGGGGTCACGGGCGGTGCCCTCATCATCGTCGGCGAGGACTATGGCGAGGGTGCCAGCGTGATACAAGAGCGGAGCCTCGCCTTCGCGCTCAAGTCGTCGATCTGCCTGCTCGATCCGCGTCCGGACCTGGGTCTCATGACGCGCATGGTCGAGGCCGGCTTCGAGCTGTCCGAAGCGAGCAGCCTGCCCGTCATGATGCAACTGCGCATCCGCGCCTGCCACGTGCGCGGCAGCTTCAGCACGCGCGACAACATAGCGCCGGCGCACTCGGCACTGCACCACCTGGACGGCCCGGCCCCCTTCGACTATGCGCGCCTCGCGCACCCGCCGGCCACGTTCCGCCAGGAAAAGAACAAGAGCGACACGCGTCTGCCCAGCGCGCGCCGCTTCATCCTCGAGCAGGCACTGAACGAAACCTTCGACGGCCCGCTCGGGCAGCTCGGCATCATCGTCCAGGGCGGTCTCTACAACACGCTCGTGCATGCGCTCCACGAGACCGGGTATGGCGACCTGTTCGGCATGACCGAGATCCCACTCCTGGTCCTGAATGTCACCTGTCCGCTTGTGCCCGAGCAGATCGCGGGCTTTGCGCGCGGCAGGGCGGCGATTCTGGTCGTGGAGGAAGGCCAGCCCGAGTTCCTGGAACACGAGATCAGCGCACTCCTCGGCCGCGCCGGCGTGGCTGCAGCACTGCACGGCAAGGACCTGCTTGCGATGGCCGGCGAATATACGGTCGAGGTGCTGGCGACGGGCATTGCTGGGCTTGTGGAATGCTACGCGGCCGAGCGCGCCGGCGCCGCGGCGGCGAGTCCGGCGCGCACGTGGCTTGCCGCCAGCGCCGCGCGCCGCCGCGAGGTCTCAGAGAAGCTCGGACCGCTGCCGGCCCGACCCCCCGGCTTTTGCATCGGCTGCCCCGAGCGGCCGGTATTTTCCGCGCTGAAACTGGTGCAGGAGCGCATCGGACCCGTGCACATCGCCGCCGACATCGGCTGCCATGCCTTCGCGACCTTCGAGCCGTTCTCGTCGGGTCACTCGATTCTGGGCTACGGCATGAGCCTCGCGTCCTCGGCGGCGGTCGCACCGCTCCTGCGCCAGCGCACGCTTGCGATCATGGGTGATGGCGGGTTCTGGCACAACGGGCTGCTCTCGGGGGTGCAGTCGGCCCTGTTCAACCGCGACGACGTGGTGCTCCTGATCCTGAAAAACGGCTACACCTCGGCGACCGGCACCCAGGAGATCATCTCCTCGCCCGAGGAGGGGGACATGCGTGGCGCTGATGCGGGCAGCGACAGCACGGGCAACCTGGCTGGGAATCGCACCATCGAGAATACCCTCGAAGGCATGGGCCTCGAATGGCTCGAGACCGTCCACACGTATGACGTGGAGTCCATGATCGCGACCCTGACCGAGGCCTTCACCACCGACTTCAAGGGCCTGAAAGTCATCATCGGCGAAGGTGAATGCCAGCTCGAGCGACAACGCCGCATCCGGCCCATCAAGGCCAGCCAGCTCGCGCGCGGCGTTCGGACTGTCCGTGTGAAGTATGGTGTCGATGAGGACGTGTGCTCGGGAGACCACTCATGCATCCGCCTCTCAGGCTGCCCAACCTTGACGCTCAAGGACAGTCAGGATCCCCTGAAGGTCGACCCGGTCGTGACCGTGCAGGATGGCTGCGTGGGCTGCGGCCTGTGCGGGGCCAACGCCCATGCCGCAACCCTCTGTCCTTCATTCTACCGGGCCGACGTGATCCAGAACCCCGGCTGGCGCGACCGGCTGGCAGCCGGGTTGCGCGCCCGGGTCCTGCAGCTTGTGCAGCCCGCCTAGGCGCGCCATGGTCCAAGCCTTTCGGCCCGTCTCGATCCTGATCGCGGCCCTCGGTGGGGAAGGCGGAGGCGTGCTGTGCGAATGGCTGGTCCAGGCCGCGACGCGCGCCGGACATCCCGTGCAGGGGACCTCGATCCCGGGCGTCGCGCAGCGTACCGGTGCGACCACGTACTACGCCGAGATCAGCCCGCTCGGCCACGCTGAACTTGGCGGGCGGCGACCCATCTTCAGTCTCACCCCCGTGCCCGGTCGCGTCGATCTGGTGGTCACCTCGGAGCTTCTCGAGACGGCGCGGGTCCTGCAGGCAGGTCATGTCGACCCCGACGGCACCACCCTCATCGCGTCGGCGGCCCGCACGCTCACGACCGTCGAGAAAATGGCGATGGGCGATGGCCGGCTCGATGCCGACAGGCTGCAGGACGCGGCCCGCCAGTTCGCTGCGCGCTTTGTCTGCTTCGACATGCAGGCGCTCGCCCAGCGCGAGCAGACGCTCGTCAGCGCAGTGATGCTGGGTGCCCTTGCCGCCAGCGGCAAACTGCCGTTTGCGCCCGCCCATTGCGAGGCCGCGATCGAGGCCTCGGGCAAGGGTGTTGCAGCGAGCCTCGCCGGATTTCGGGCGGGGTATGCCGAGGTTGTCCGGCAACTTGCACCCGTTCCGGGGGAGGCTGGCGTCACGCCGACCCCAATCCCGCTACCCGGATCCGCGCACCGCGCGCACGGAGCGCCCTTGGCGCCTCGGCTCGTCCTGGCCTTGGAACGCTTCGAGGACCCGGCCCGGGAGATCCTCGAGCCCGCGGTGGCGCGCCTCGTGCAGTATCAGGACCTGCGCTATGCGGAACTCTACATCGCGCGAGTCGATACGCTGGCTGCGCTTGCCCGGCGCAGCGGGGCCAGTCCTGCAGAGGGCACCCAGCTGCTGCGCGAGGGGGCGCGCTTTCTGGCGCTGTGGATGCTCTTTGACGACATCGTGCGTGTCGCGGACCTGAAGACCCGGCGCAGCCGCTTCGAGCGCGTGCGCCGCGAGGTGGCAGCAGGCCCGGGCGACATCGTGCACATTGCAGACTACTTCAAGCCGCGCCTCGAGGAACTGATGGGCCTTTTTCCCGAGGCCCTCGCAACGGCGGCGCTCCACTGGCTGTCTGGCCGGCGCTGGCGCCGCGGGTTTGCACTCGCGCTGCGCGTCGACTCGGTGGCCGGATTCCTGATGCTGCGCGCGCTGGCGTCGCTGCGAGCGCTGCGCCGCCATGGGCTGCGCTATGCGCAGGAGCAACGCCGCATCGAACAATGGCTCGCCGCCCTCGGCCGTCTCGCGCCTCTGGGCTATGCGCCCGTCTACGAACTGGCCCTGTGCGCACGGCTCGTCAAGGGCTACGGTGACACCAATGCCCGCGCGCATGAGAACCTGGCGCGCATCCTGGAGACTCTGGCGGGGCCCGAAGTCCTCGCGCACTGGACCGATGCGAGCACGCTGGCCGCGGCGATCCGCAGTGCCCGCGAGGCCGCGCTCAGCGATCCGGACGGCAAGGCCCTCGACCGCGACATTGCGCGCCATGGGGCAATGCCCCGGCCGCTACCGGAACACCCCATCACTTTCATCAAGCCGGTGCGGGCGTAGACGCTGGCATTTGTGGCCCTGCGCATGCTGCCGCCCGGGATGTGGCATTCGACGACAAATGCGACCTGCGGGCCGCCAATAAACGAGGAGACACCATGAACATCCACCCCATCAAAAGCAGGACAGCCGCCCTGGCTGGCCCCTGGATCCGGCTTGTGCTCGGGGCGACCCTGGCCTCGATCCTGATGCAGCCGGCCAGCGCCCAGATCAAGGTCGGCATCATCGTCTCGGCCACGGGGCCGGCCGCATCGCTTGGCATCCCCCAGCAGAACACGGTCGCGCTCCTGCCCCGCGAGATGGGCGGCAAGAAGGTCGAATACATCCTGCTCGACGACGCCTCGGACACCACGACGGCCGTCAAGGACGTGCGCAAGCTCACCGCGGAGGATCACGTCGACGTGATCATTGGCTCGAGCGTGACGCCCAACGCGCTGGCCATGACTGATCCGGCCGCCGAATCCCAGACTCCCGTGATTTCGCTGGCGGCCAGCATCGCCATCATCACACCGATGGATCCGAAGAAGGCCTGGGTCTTCAAGACTCCGCAAAACGATGCGCTCATGGCCGGCGCCGTGGTCGATCACATGCTCGCCCACAACGTGCATTCGGTGGCTTTCATCGCCCTGACCGACAGCTATGGGCAGAGCTGGATCAACGAGGTGACCAAGCTGTGCGACCAGAACGGCATCAAGGTCTTGGCCAACGAGAGCTATCAGCCGACCGACACCAGCACGACCGGCCAGGTCCTGCGGGTGGTCTCGGTCAAGCCCGACGTGGTCCTCATTGCGAGTCGCGGCACACCCGCGGTACTGCCCCAAAGGCAGCTGCGCGAGCGCGGCTACACCGGGCCGATCTACCAGACACATGGCGTGGCCAACAATGACTATCTGCGGGTCGGCGGGCGCGATGTCGAGAACACCATCCTGCCGGCCGGCCCGGTTCTCGTCGCGAGCCAGTTGCCCGACAGTCATCCCAGCAAGCAGATCGCCCTCGCGTACCAGAAGGCCTACGAAGCGGCCTACGGCCCGGGCTCGACCACCACGTTCGGCGCCCACCTCTGGGATGCCGCTCTGCTCCTCGAGCGCGCGGTCCCGCAGGCTTTGCGCGGCGGCGAGCCGGGCACTGAGGCCTTCCGGCGTGCGCTCAGAGATGCACTGGAAAATGTCCATGACCTGGTGATCTCCCAGGGGGTCATGAGCTTGAGCAAGACCGATCACAACGGCATGGACAACCGGGCGCGCGTCATGGTCACGGTTGAGGGCGGCCGGTGGAAACTGATCCAGTGAATGTGCTGCACCTCGCGGTACGCCCCGTGCCCCGATGCATGATCAGCTTGGGCGATCGCCAAGAAACGGGGCGGCTCGGGGAACCGCTCGGGGAACCGTCCGCGCGCTGGGGGTGGCTGGGGGTGGCCGGGGCGCCGCGCCCGAGAAGCGGGTTGGGCGGAGCGCCTAACACTCCCGGCGTCACGGCGCCACCCCCACGAAAGTTTAGATCCGGGGAGGATTCGAAGGCCGGGGCAGTCAGCTAAACTAGTCCTGTATTGACAATTTGCCCGGGCCGGTCGGACCGCTCGGCGAACACTTCATGGTCGCCCCGACTCCTCCCCATCGCCACGCGTCAACTGTTGTTGAGGAAGCTGAGCATCAGCGTGCACGCGCGCTGGCCGACGACGCCGACGGCCTGCGCAACACGAGCGCACAGCGCGCGCTCGGGGTTGCCAACGAAGCCATCGAGATTGCCAGGCGCCTTGGCGACGCCGAACTGCTGGCCCGCGCCCTCGCCACGCGCTCGGTCTGCCAGCGCAACCTCTCAGATCCGGTCGCAGCGTCCCAGTCGGCCAGCGAAGCCGTGCGTCTCTACGCCGAACTCGGTGACACCGAGAACGAGGCCCATGCGCTCATCAACCAGGGTATCGCGGTCTCGCTCATGGGTCAGATGTCCGAGGCGCTCTCGATCTTCGAGCGCGCGCGTCATCTATACCGCAACATCGACAACCGCGTCGGCGAGGCGGATGCCCTGATGGACATCGCCGTGGTCTACAACATGCTGGGCGACGACGAACGGGCGATTTCGCTCTACGGCGAACTGCTGCCGATCTACGAGAGTCTGCAAGACCACTACCACGTCGCGACCACCCTGAACAACCTGGCCTTCGCGCGCATCACGCGCGGCATGCGCCTTGCCGAGGGCGATGACAGCGACACAGCCCAGACCCTGTATCGCGAGGCCATTCCAGAATGCGAGCGCGCCTTGGCCCTGGCCAGCTCGAGCGATCAGCCGGATTTCATCGTCATCTGCCTGAACACCCTCTCGACGGCGTGGCGCGAACTGGGCGAGTATGCGCGCTGCTTCGAGACGCTCGAGCGTCAGCTGGGCTTGGCGCGTGCGCTCGATGGGCGGCGCATGGAGGCGGTCACGCTCGCCAACCTGGGCGAGGTCCAGCGCCGCACCGGCGCGCTCGCTGCGGCCATCGTCACGCTCGAGGCCTCCGACCGGATCTATTCGACCTTCCAGCTGACCGAGCAGCACAGCCATCTTCTGGTCTCGCTGGTGGCTGCCTACGAGAGCGCTGGGCGTCTCGCCGAAGCTCTCGCCGCGCATCGCCGCTATCACCGGATCGAGACGCAGATGAAGACCGCGGCTGCCGCGGAAAAGATGCAGGTGCTGCAGGCGCGCCTGGATCTCGAAAAGCTCGAATCGGCCCTCGCGGTCGCCCAGCATCGCCAGGCCGAGCTGGCCGAGCTCAATGCCCAGCTGCACAGCGTTGATCGCGAGAAGTCGCGGCTTCTCGAGCAGCTCGAGCGGCAGAGTTTCGAGGACTCCCTGACGGGCCTGCATAACCGGCGCTCCCTGGATGCCCGGCTCTGTGCCGACCTGCGCCGCACCCATCGCTACCAGAGCAAGCTCTCAGTTGCCCTGGGCGACATCGACTTCTTCAAGCGCATCAACGACCAGCTCTCGCACGCCATCGGCGACGAAGTGCTGCGGCGCATCGCCGTGATCCTGCGCGAGAGCATCCGCGCCACCGACTATGCGGCCCGCTATGGCGGGGAGGAGTTCGCACTGGTGTTTCCCGAGACGCCCCTCGAAGAGGCGGCGGCGGTGTGCGAGAAGATCCGCCAGCGCATCGCGTCTTTCGGCTGGGAAAAGATCCATCCGCACATGGGCGGCGAACTCAACGTCACGATCAGCTTTGGAGTCACCGAGGCCAATTCGCGCTTTGAGAAGCACGACGCGCTGGTCGCCTATGCCGATGCGCTCCTGTACGGCGCCAAGGGTGCCGGTCGGAATCAGGTGCGCGCGCGCCAGCCCAATCCGTGATCCGCGTGACGCTGACCCCGCTCCCCCCTGGAGGAGCAGAAGTTCCTGCAAAGGCCCGGCCGACCGGTCCGAAGCCCTCGGCAGACCCCGGTCTGGCCGCTCACTCTGGCCGCGATGCCGGGTTGTGGGTGCCGGCCATCTCGAGAAACGCCATGACCTCCCTGAGGACGGCCTCGGGTTGGTCACGATGGGGCGCGTGTCCACAGTGAGGCAGTTTCAGCAGCGTCGCGCGCGGCACGCGCGCGCGGATGCCATCGATCTGCAGCATCGTGCCGTAGGGGTCGTCAAAACCCTGCACCGCGAGCAAGGGGGCGCGGATCGAGCCGAGCAGATCCTCGATGCTCCATGCGCCAAAGGCGGGATCCAGCCAGATGTTGTTCCACCCGTAGAAGGCGCCGTCGACATCCGCATGGTGCCGGGCCAGACGTGCTCGCAGATCACCCTGCTCGAAGGCGACCCGGGCGGCCCTGATCTCCCTGAGCGAGAACGCTTCCACCATGATGTGCGGGGCGAGCACGATCGTCGCGAGCGCCCGCTCGGCGTGGAGCGCACTGTAGATCAGGGCGATCGATCCACCATCGCTGTGGCCGATCAGTACCGGCCGCTCGATGCTGAAGGCCGCGAGCACGAGCGGCAGCACCGACTGTGCCTCGTTGTGCATGAACTCCACCCCGCGCGCGCCGGCAAGCGGGCTCGAGTTTCCATAGCCGGCGCGCGAGTACATGAGGCCATTGCAGCCCGTGCTCAGGCACAGCCGCGCCGGGAAGTCGCGCCACATCGAAACCGAACCGAGACCCTCGTGCAGGAACACCAGGGTCGGGCGCGCGGCCTCGTCGAGCTCCATCCAGACGCATTCGAGCTCGGTGTCACCCACCGGGATGCGGCTCGGGATGAGGCGCGGCCTCGGCGCGGAGCCTGGTGCGCTCATGCGAGGGCCTGGCGGGTCGCCGCGGTACGTCATGGTTTGCTCTCGCTTTTCTTGCACTCTGATCATGCTCGTGTGAATTATAATGCACGTCCCTCTCCAGACAAGCCGAGGCCCAATTGAACGATTCGGCAGCCTTTGAAGGATCGGGTGGAGCCGAGGAGTTCCTGCGCACCCTGGGCGAGCGGATTCGCGTTCTGCGCTCGCGACGCGGCATGTCGCAGAAGATGCTGGCCGATGCAGCCGGTGTCTCGCTGCGTTACCTGTCAGACCTGGAGAATGGCGCGGGCAACGCCTCGGTGCTGCTGCTGCGCTCTGTGGCCCAGGCACTTGACGTGCCGATCGAGGAGCTCGTCAACGAGGCCGGGGAACGCTCGAGCGAGTATGTCCTGCTGCAGGAGCGCCTGCGGGAACTCTCCGAAGACGAGCTGGCCGCCGCACGGGCGGCGCTCAACCGGTTCTTCGATCCCGGCCACAATCCGGCGCTGCGCGTCGAGAGGGTCGCCCTGGTCGGCCTGCGTGGGGCCGGCAAGACCACTCTGGGCAACAAGCTCGCCGCGCAGCTCGGCGTGCCCTTCGTCGAGCTCAATGGTGCGATCGAAGCCAAGGCTGGACTGCGGGTGGGCGAGATCCACTCCCTCTACGGCCAGGGCGGCTACCGCCGCCTCGAGCGCCAGTGTCTCGAGGAGCTGGTCGCGCGCGGAACTCGCCTCGTGCTCTCCACCCCAGGCAGTCTGGTCTCGGATGCGGGCACCTACAACTTCCTGCTCAGTCATTTTTTTACGGTATGGCTGCGGGCCAGCCCCGAGGAGCACATGGCCCGGGTCGTCGCGCAGGGCGATCTGCGGCCCATTGCCGGACACTCCGAAGCCATGTCTGACCTGCGGCGGATTCTCGAGGGTCGTGCACCCTTCTACGCCAAGGCCGACGTGAACATCGACACCAGCGGCAAGAGCATTGCGGCGAGCCTGCAGGAGCTGGCCGCGGCGGTACGCCAAGCTCCCTAGCCGCCCCGGCAACGTACGTGCAGTATATTGCACTTCGGGTTCCACTGAGCACGGGTTCGGGCCAGCGCGAGTTGAGCTTCGCGACGGG
This sequence comes from Burkholderiales bacterium, assembly GCA_003136595.1. Lineage (GTDB taxonomy): Bacteria > Pseudomonadota > Gammaproteobacteria > Burkholderiales > Burkholderiaceae_D > BOG-994. The sequence continues at coordinate 6,207 of PLEY01000045.1, read as the reverse complement.
CGGCCCCGCCCAGGCCACTTGAGATCCGCGGCCGCGGCGCGCCCAGAGCAGCCCCGGACGTGCCGGCATTGCCACGCGCGGCTGAACCCTGGGCGCATGCACTCTGGCTCGCACGTGAATGCGCGGCCACCTGGGTCCGCCTGGGTCCGCCGGGCAGCGTCATTGGGCCTGGGGATCGGGCCCGGGAGCTTGCCACTGCTGACACAACCTCTGACGCAATCTCTGACCCAAGCGCGGACCCACCGCCCCTGCTTGAATGGCCCGCACATCGTCCCGGGAATACAGACCGGCACGCACCGGTGCTGGTCCGTACCCCACTGCGTTGCGCGGCCTTCGCCCAAACGTGCATCGGGACCGTCAAGGTTGTTACAATCCGCGGCGGTGTCATCCGATCCACAACGCGACCTTCCCGTCGGTCCAGAAAAATCAGGGCTCATGCCGATCCGCTTCACTCCGTTCCATGGCTAAGGCACTGTTCCGCAAGGAAGCCCTCGACGCCCAGCGTGACAAGTTCCTCGGTGAACTGACTGTTGCCCGTCCCCTGTCGCTGTGGCTGCTCACGCTGCTTGCAGTCGCGCTCGCAGCCATGCTCATCAGCGTGACGGTGTGGGGTCAGTACCAGCGCCGCGAGCGAGTACAGGGGTTTCTTGCAAGCGAGATCGGCTCTGTGCCGATGCTGATCTCGGACGCAGGCCAGGTCAAGGAGATCGACGTTCAGGAGGGCGAGCAGGTGAGCGCCGGGCAGCCCCTCGCCCACGTCACGATCGACCGGACCACGAGCAGTGCCGCCTCGAGTTCGGACAAGGTGCTCGAGGAGATCGGCAGGCGGCGCGCCATTCTCGCCCAGGAGCGCGACGAGACGATCGCGCTTGGCGAACACGAGATCGAGCAGGTGCACAAGCGCATCGCCGACCTGCGCAACGAGATCGCCGCCCTCGACGGTGAGATCAACTTGCAAAAGCAGCGCCTGAAATCGTCCCGCGATGTCGAAGCCCGCTATGAGGGGCTCTCCAAGGATCACTTCATATCGGATGTGGGCGTGCAGCAGAAACGGGACGACGTCACGGATCAGGAACTGAAGCTTGCCACGCTCGCCCGCGAGCGGGCCTCCCTGCAGAAGGATCTCGGGGCGGCGCAGCTCGACGAACCGTCGATGCGGCTTCGGACGACGACGCAGGTCGAGCAGATCGCGCGCCAGCTGAGCGAACTCGCACAGACCTCGACGGAGGAGTCGCTCCTCGGCGAGACCATCATCCACGCCCCCATCAACGGCACCGTCACCAACATCGCGGTGAGCCGGGGGCAGATCGTCGCTGCCGACACGCCGCTTGCGACCATCATCCCGACCGATGGTCGGCTGCATGCCGAACTGCTCGTGCCCACGCGCGCCATCGGCTTCGTCTCGCCAGGCCAGGCGGTCCTCTTGCGCTACGAGGCCTTTCCCTATGAGCGCTTCGGCCAGTACAAGGGAGTCGTCGAGACGGTCGGCAAGACCGCCTGGATGCAGGGCGAACACGTCGGCCCCCTTTCCATCCGCGAGCCCGCCTACCGCATCACCGTCAGCCTCGAGCGGCAGACCGTGCGCTCGGGCAGCCAGGATCTGGCGCTGCGGCCCGGGATGCTGGTCTCAGCGGACCTGCTCATGGAAAAGCGTACGCTGCTCGAATGGCTGTTCCAGCCGCTCCTCCAGCTCCGGGAGCGCATGCGGTGAGGTGGCTGCCGATCTTCTCGAAGACGGTCCCCGTGATCCTGCAGTCCGAGGCACCTGAGTGCGGCATTGCGTGCGTGGCGATGATCGCCTCGTTCTACGGGTTTCGTACCGATCTTCCGGCGATGCGCCAGCGCATGTCCGCCTCGCTGAAGGGCGTGACGCTCAAGCACATCAGCCAGGTCGCCGAGACGATGCACCTGACCGCACGGGGCGTGCAGCTACCGCTCGAGGCACTCGGACAGCTGCGCCTGCCCGCCATCCTGCATTGGGACATGAACCACTTCGTGGTGCTGACCCGCGTGTCGGGCAGCCGCATCACGATCCACGATCCGGCGCGCGGCCGACGCGTGCTGCGTCAGTCCGAGGTCTCGCGGCATTTCACCGGGGTCGCGCTCGAACTCACGCCCACGCCCGGTTTTCGGCGGCTCGACGAGCGCGAGAAGATCAGTGCCTGGCAGTTGCTCTCGGCGGCGTCGGCCTACAAGGGGACGATCACCCAGATCTTCCTGCTGTCGCTGGCACTCGAGGTGTTCGCCATCTCCATGCCGTTTTTCCTGCAGCTGGTCGTCGACCGGGTCATCGTCGGGCGCGACGCCGATTTCCTCACGGTTCTCGGCGTGGGCTTCGGCGCGATTGTCATCATCCAGACGGCTATCACGGCAGTACGCTCGTGGGCGGGCGTGTATCTGAGCACGCAGATGAACCTGCGCATGCTCACCGAACTGTTCGCCCAGCTGATCCGGCTGCCCCTGCCGTGGTTCGAGAAGCGCCATATCGGCGACATCATCTCGCGCTTTCGCAGCATCGATGCAATCCAGCGCACACTGACCACCACCTTCGTCGAGACTGTCGTCGATGGTCTCATGGTGATCCTGACCGTCTGCGTGATGTTCCTCTACAGCACGCTGCTGACCGCGGTGGTCCTCATCGCCGCCGCCCTCTACGGTATCGCCCGCTGGATCTTCTACTTCCCCCAGCGCAATCAGACCGACGAGCAGCTCGCCCATGAGGCGAAGTCGAGCACCCACTTCATCGAGACGGTGCGCGGCATGATGGCCATCAAGCTCAATTTGCGCGAGGAGGAGCGACGCTCGGGCTACCAGAACCTGGTGGTCGATCAGATCAATGCGGGCGTGCGCGTCCAGCAGGTCGCCATCGCCCACAAGGCGGTCAACGGCCTCCTGTTCGGCATCGAGAACGTCGCCGTGATCTGGCTGGGCGCCCAGGCCGTCCTCGACGCGCAGATGACCGTCGGCATGCTGTATGCCTTCATCAGCTTCAAGCTGCTCTTCCTCGGTCGCATCAACAACCTGATCGACAAGGCCGTCGAGTTCAACATGCTTGACCTGCATGCCGAACGGATCGCCGACATCGCGCTCGCCGAGCGGGAGAGCTCGACGCTTGGCGCAACCAGCATGGCGAGCACGCCGCTTGTGATCGAGGCAGAGGGCATCGCCTACCAGTACGGCCTCGAAGGTTTCGTGTTCCGCGACTTCAGCTGCGCCATCAGGAAAGGCGAGACGGTCGCGCTCGTCGGTCCTTCCGGTTGCGGCAAGACGACCCTCATCAAGGTCCTGGTCGGGCTGTTTCCACCGACCCTCGGCGTGCTCAGGGTGTGCGGCACCAACCTTGCTGACATGGATGTGCGCGCCTACCGCAGCCGCATCGGCGTCGTGATGCAGGACGACCAGTTGTTCGTGGGAACGCTCGAGGACAACGTCAGCTTCTTCGATCCACACCACGATCCGGCGCTGGTACGCGAATGCTGCCGGATTGCGGGCCTGAGCGCCGAGGTCGAGGCCATGCCGATGCAGTACAACACCCTGGTCGGCAACCTGGGCGTCGCCCTGTCGGGCGGACAGAAGCAGCGCATCCTGCTCGCACGAGCCCTCTATCGCAGGCCTGAGATCCTGTTTCTAGACGAGGCCTTTGACCAGCTCGACCTCGAACGCGAGAATCAGATCACCGATGAGTTGCGCACCATGGGGTTTGGGGTCGTCATCGTCAGCCACCGGCCCGACACGATCCGCAATGTCGATCGCATCATCCGCATGTCCCCGGCTGCGTAGCCGGGCGGCCCTGGCGCGGCCCAGCCCACTCCAGCCGCTACTCGAGGGCGAACCCGGTGCCGAGGTTCAGCTGCGGAAAATCCGCTGAGCGGCTGTGCGCGAGCGCCGCCCAGATCTTAGAGCGCGCCTGCAGGAACGAGGAATCGCGCGCTGCCGCCCCAAGGAAGGCATCAAGATCGCCGTGCTCGCGCTGCAGGGCCGGAATCAGCTCGAGGAACAGTGCGCACAGCTTCGGGTCGAATTGACGCCCCGACAGCGAGGCAATCTCCGCCAGGGCCTCCTCAAGGGGCCAGGCCTCCTTGTACGGCCGCTTGTGAGTCAGGGCATCAAACACGTCGGCAAGGGCGGTGATGCGCGCAGCCAGGGGAATGGCCGAGCCGGAGAGATTGGTCGGATATCCGCTGCCATCCCACCATTCATGGTGATAGCGGGCAATCTCCTCGGCCATCTGCATCTGCGCCATGTTGCTCTTGGCGAGGAGCTCCGCGCCCACCGTGGTGTGCGCCCGCATCACCAGAATCTCGGCCGAATTCAGCCGACCCGGCTTGAGCAGGATCGCATCGGGCACGCCGATCTTGCCGATGTCGTGCAGGCGACCGGCGAGATCCAGCATGAAGATCGTGTCCTCGTCGCAGCCATAGGCCTGCGCCAGCAGCGCCGAGAGCTTCCCCACCCGGTAAGAATGTTCCCCAGTCGAGTCATCGCGCAGCTCGGCGGCGACGGCCAGCCGTTCGAGCATTTCAAGGCGCGAGCGCAGCAGTTCCTGCTCGGCAACCTTGCCGCGCAGGACGGCCTCGCGCCGCTGCAGCGGAGTCACTGACTCGGCCTGGTGGGTGTCCCCCAAGGCACCGATGTTCTCGAGGTGCAGCCGCTGGTAGGTCAGGACATATTCCTGGTTGCCCTTGCGCGTGTGCTCGAGGAGCTCGCGCAGATAGACGAGCGCGCGCTCAGGCTGGCCGACCGTCTCGTAAGCCCGTACCAGCGCGATCAGCGTGTCGCGCAGCCACGACCGCACCATGCGCGCCTTCTCGAGGGTGTTGGTCAGTCGGGACAGCCCGATGTCGGTCATGCCCGCGTGGACCTCGTAGAGACCCTCGGCGAGCGAGGCGGCAATCTCCGCGCGGCCGGTGTTGGCCTTGGACGCGGCGCGGCGGGCAGCCTGGCTGTGATCGCGCGCTTTCTGGAGGTTATCCAGCTCAAGAAAGGTCTTGGTGAAATTGAGCTCAAGCACCGCGAGGCTCAGAAAGTCCGCCGCGCTCTTGGGCTCGGGAACCACGCGCGAGGCTTCGTTCAAGGCGCGCAGGCTGCCCCGGAAGTCGTCCAGATGGAAGCTCGCGACCCCGATGTTCGTGAGGGCCGAGGCCCGGAACGGTGCGAGCGTCGGATCGGCCTCGCTCATCTCCTTCACCCGCTCGAGGCAACGGATCGCGTCCTCGTATTGGGCGCTGTAGAAGAGGGCGAGGCCCAGGTTGTTCCAGGTCCCCAACTCGCCCCGCCGGTCGCCGATCTGCAGCGCAACGCTGAGCGCCTCGGCGCACGACTCGATCGCAAGCGGCAGGTTGCCCGTGTCGGCCTGGATCGCCCCGAGGAAGGTGAGGCCCTTGCGCAGCGTAAGCGGCGTGTCGGACTGGCGCGCAAGCGCCACCGCGGCGGCTGCCGCTTCGAGTCCGAGGAACGGGTGTCCGGCGAGATAGAAATAATTCGCCGCGTCGAAAAGACAATCCATCTTGAGCTGCGAATGGCGGGTCCCGACGATCTCCTTCAACTCGAGGATAAGGTCCTTGTAGAAGTCGAGTGAGGCCTGCCCGGGGGAGGCGAGATGCTGGCGGGCCTGGATGCTCAGCGCAGCCAGCCGCTCCTCGATGCGACGCTCCTCTTCCAAAGTACTAGTACTTTTCATGAGTCGTTCTAAGAGAAATTCCTAGGGGCCACCTAGCCCATAAAATCATTGTCAGTTTATCGCCGCTCATACATACTCAATTCGCGATTGACAGTTTTTCACAAAATCCGTTAGCGTAGTTTCCAACGATAAAAAATCAAGCGCGCTCAGGGTATGGACAAGAATTTGCAGTGCTGGGAAGTGGTTTCAATGCGTCGCCAGAGTCTGATGTTCGTTGTTTTGCTGATACAGATTCACACTTGCAAGGGGACCTCGATATGACCCAAGACACCTACTGGGTGTGCCGGCTGAACTCGGTGATCTGTGCCCAGAGCGCGGCGGTGATGCGCGATGTCCCTGCATTCAGCGATCTCCCCATTCTTCGTAACCTCGCAGTGTATTTCCTTTTCTTTTAAATCTACCCCTTCTGGAGCCCTCGTGGAACAAATCATCGACAACGCAACAGAAAACTTGAGCGCTGAATCGACCGCTCTTATCGAACTCAATCTGTCGGAGCTCGCCCTGGTCGGTGGCGGCAACGGCATCAT